>JAZNQI010000001.1:0-42491 GCA_045590095.1 Acetatifactor sp.
AACAGCCTTTGACGGCCAGAGTATCACCTATGATGCTTCAGGAAATCCCTTGACCTATTATAACGGCAGTCACTGGAGCTTCGGATGGGCAGACGGCAGACAGTTAATATCAGCAGTGGCACAGGGCGGAACCACCATCACCTATACCTACGACGTGGACGGTACCCGAAACATCAAGAGGGTAGGTGACGTCTCACATACCTATATCTGGGAGGACGGCAAACCCTTACAGGAGTGGATATCCGGTAACACGGACGTACACACTGCCGGCACCATTATGTATTTCTACTATGACATGAACGGTCGCCCCTACGCCCTGCAGTACAACGGTAATATCTACTACTACCTATTAAATGCCCAGGGGGATGTCGTCCGTATGCTGGACAGCGCAGGAACTATCGTGGCTTCTTATGAGTACGACCCCTTCGGCAATATCATAACCGCCACCGGTACCATGGCAGAAGCCAACCCCTTACGCTATCGTAGCTACTACTACGACCGTGACACCGGCTTCTACTACCTAAATAGCAGATACTACGACCCGAAGATAGGCAGGTTCATCAACGCGGACAGTTATGTATCCACAGGCCAGGGTATCGTAGGGTATAACATGTTTGCGTACTGTGGGAATAATCCGGTGAACAAGTCTGACCCGATGGGAGATGTTTCGTTCTGGGATTTTCTGGATGTGCATTTCGCAGCCGAGAGCTGGACAAAGTTCTTTTTTGACCCCTCATGGGGGGGATTGGGGACAGCTCTTGCGGATACGGCAGGGCTATTGCCCATAGTGCCATCGTATAGTGCTACCAAGGCTATATTAAAGGGTGGCACAGAAATTGCAGGTTTGACAAAAACTGCGTTAAAGCATCCATTAAATCGACATGCTCCATCTAGAGTAGCCAAACAGTTCAAGTATATGGATAAAGAGCTGGGTTTAAAGTATGTGAATGAAGTAACTTTTTTTAATAAATCATGGACAGAGGAACAAATTACAGACGCATTGAATTATGGATATAAAGAAGCACTTTCGAAAGGAGTAACTACTGGAAAATATAACTTCAAATATTTAGGAGAAAATGTTACGGTTTATTTAGAAGAAGGTGTCTTTGAATCTGGATATGGCGATTATATATATTCATATGAAACGATAATGAGTCTATTAGAGGATTAGTTTTTAGAAGTATGTTCTATTTTGAATTTGTAAGAAGGATGATTATGAGATGATAAAAATAAATTGGGTTATCGCAGATGATTTATCAGGTATTAGTTTAAAAGAATTTGATGATGAATGGAATGGTATTATATCAGGATATTTCGAATTAATTATCAATGGAAGAAGAGAAGGATTTTGTCCACAGAGAAAATTGCACCAAGGAGAGGAAGGATTGGAAGATATTTTATATTGGTTAAGTCACTTATCAGAAGGGCTTAACATGTTAAAAAAAGGAAAAGAATATGAAATGATTCTTGTAACTATGAATTTGTACAAGATTATTATGCGATATGATGACAAAATAAATATATATTTCGTTAAGGAAAAAGATAATACAATTAAGTGGAAAGAAGCAATCACAATGCAAGAGTTTGAAGCGGAATTAAACGAAAGTATAAGTAGGTTTTTGCAAGTAGTAAAGGAAAAAAATCCAGAACTTTTGGAGTCAAAATGGATTAAGAGAATGAGCAATTAACGATATCAAGGGTAGCGTGATAATTTGTATAGGGCGACTACACCTACATCCGGTAGGATGGCAGAAGCCATCCTGCCTATGTTACCAAAAAACGTTAAATGTTACAGTAAACCAATTAAAATAGAGGGATGAAAATGTATTCAGAATATGAAAAGCCGACTATTACTTTTACAATTTTTTACTATGATACAGATTATAAAAAAAGTACAGCAGAAAAGATGTTTGAGATATTGGAGAAATGTAACATGTTTCCGCCTGAAAAATTCTATGCAAGTAAACTGACAAGAAATAGATTCATTTATGCGAATGAACAGACCAGAGAAGTGATGATACAAGCGTACGCGGAAAAAGATGTATTGGGGATAGCTATGGCTAGTGGTAATAGCCGCAAGGTAGAAGAATATTGGAGCGTTGACTGGAGTCTTACATTTTACAAAAACAGTAAGCTGGCTGTAGAACCTGTGTTTATGCCATGGAATGTTCTTTCGATAGAATCTACACATGGGAGATTACAGGACCCTGCTGTATACAGAGATTTCTTTCAGTGTATGAAGGAATTAATTAAACTGATTAATCCGATTTATGTATATGTAGATGATGTGGCTAATGCAGTTGCTTTAATGAATCGGACAAAGGAAAGGCGTTTTGTTCCAGATTATATTCAGCAAATTTATTGGGGAAATTATTTCGGACCAATGCATTGTAATCACTATGGAATGGATAAGATTGAGAAAATACCGGCCTCAAATGTTGAAAGGATAGGAGATGGAGTATTTTTTTCGCTGACAGATCATGTGCTTGAGTATAATACACGGGAGTGTAAGCAGGTTCGAAAAAAGGTTGAAAAATACTTGAAGAAGTGAATATGATGGGGTATATCCCAAAGGATTTTCAATGCCTACGATAATAAAAACCAGCTGACCGGTCTGACTTACAGCAGAAGGTATACCTATGCCTATACCTATGACAATGGAGGGAATCTGCTTACAGCCTCCAACAGTACAGGCAACCACACTTACAGTTACGGGGATGCTACTTGGAAGGATTTACTAACCGCTTTCGACGGCCAGAGTATCACCTATGATGGTTCAGGCAATCCTTTAAGCTACTACAACGGCACCCGCTGGAGCTTCGGCTGGGCAGACGGCAGACAGTTAATGTCGGCAGTTTCTGCTGGCGGTACCACCATCACCTACACCTACGCCGTGGACGGTACCAGAAACATCAAGAGAGTGGGTGACGTCGTCCGTATGCTGGACAGCACGGGAACTATCGTGGCTTCTTATGAGTACGACCCCTTCGGCAATATCCTCAGTGCCACCGGTACCATGGTAGAAGCAAACCCTTTACGCTACCGTGGCTACTACTACGACCGTGAAACCGGCTTCTATTACCTAAACAGCAGATACTACGACCCGAAGATAGGCAGGTTTATTAACGCGGACAGTTATGTTTCCACAGGTCAGGGTATCGTAGGGTACAACATGTTTGCGTACTGTGGGAATAATCCGGTGAATATGTCTGACCCGATGGGGAATTCCGCAAGTGAATTACTTTCTAAAATTTTAATTGGTCTTATTATTTTGACTTGGGGAGAGTGGTCTGCGGAAAAACTTGAGGAAGATTGGGAAAATTTTGATATAAATAACAGTGATGTAAATAAAGTGTATGACGCAACCTATATTTCGGCGTATAAAGGGGTGCCGGTAATCAGATATACAAGCGAAGAATTAACTTCATGGGCATTAAACGGAGTAATTGTACTGAACCATAATTTAGATGAAGGTGAATATTTCAGAAAGAGAAATTTAGACCATGAGTATGGTCATATTTTGCAAGAAAGAGAATTGGGAAAACAGAAGTATTTGGAATATATATTTTTGCCATCTGCCACATCGCATATTTTGTATGAAACATTTCCCGAATTAAAACAGTATTATTACGATATGCCATGGGAATATGATGCAGACATACGCGGCGGTGTTACAAGAAGCCATGCAGATTGGGCAGAAGGGCTTTCAAAACTATATTTTTCGAGGAGGAAATAGATGAGAGTTAGAAAAATTTATGCGATTGTTTGGTTTATGACTATTGTCTTATTAACCGGATGCAAAACGGATTACAGGCCCCATCATTTAGTAACATGTGGTTCATTTGCTGTTCCCGGGATGTATTGTTTGGATTTGAAGGGACGGTCTTATACATGTGAGGAGTTGGAAGAAGATTCTTACGGACGAGTACTTTATACATATGTGACATTCAATATAGTTTCCGAAAAAGAAGAAAAAGCACTAATCATTTGTCAGCAGATGGAAGGAGACTACGTATATTTTTATGAGGATGTGTGTTTCCTGATAGGTGAGTATGATGAGAAGGACATAGAGCAAATCAAAGTACGGAATGATTGGGAAAAAGCATTGGACTACGATAAGATGACAAAGCGGGAGGAGGTAATTACTTTGGACCACTGTTTGATAATGCGTAGCGAATTGGATTATTGGACAGTAGGCGAAGCATGTTGTGAGGCACTGGGAGTTTCAGAATCCCAGGCTAAAGATTTGGATTTATGTTATGCCAATGAAAAAGGGTATAAGCTTTATTTTTTACCACTCCAAACAGAGGAGGGATTAGAGAAGTATTGGGTTATTTCAGATTTGGAATATAACATATATGCAGCTCCGATAGATGAGGACCTGAATAATATAGAGTCACTTGTGGAGTTGAAGAAAGAAAGTGGCTGGTATTGATGTCACAATACTAATATTTGGTAGGTGATACGAATGCTATGAAACCATCAGTCTGCTCTATGAACCCAAGGCAGACTGATGGCAGAAGCCAACCCCTTACGCTACCGGGGTTACTACTATGACAGAGAGACAGGCTTCTACTACCTAAACAGCAGATACTACGACCCAAAGATAGGAAGGTTCATCAATGCAGACAGCTATGTTTCCACAGGTCAGGGTATCGTAGGGTATAATATGTTTGCGTACTGTGGGAATAATCCGGTAAACAGGGAAGATGCAGCGGGTGGATTCTGGGATACAGTTTTTGATATATTCTCCCTAGGTGTTAGTATTGCTGATGTTTGGAATAATCCGACAGACGGCTGGGCATGGCTGGGACTTGGCAGAGATGTGATAGACCTTGTTCCGTTCGTAACAGGTGTTGGCGAAGGAACAAAAGCACTGGGGGTAGTCAATAAATTTGATGATGGTTATGATGCGTCTAAGGCTGGTAAAGCAACTAATACACTAACAGATGCTCAAAAAAGTAGACTTAATACATTAGATAATACGATTGAACATAATTTAAAAGAAACAGATTTCAGTGGAACACTACGGGATTTACAAGGAAATCCTGTGCCGAATCCACTAGGAGGATATTATGACCATTTGACAGAAATGAAACAATCGTATACTTCGTTTAATAAGATTAAAAAAGGTTTAGAAGGTTCATTGAAAAATCCTAATTTGTCAAGTATTGAACGAGAATTGTTACAAAACGGATTAGATAAAGCAAACTCCTACATTAATAGGATAGAAGAATTGTTTAAACTATTTGGAGGTATAAAATAGTGGAAAAAACAATAAGGGAAATTTATAATATCTCATTCAATATGACTGATATTCCAAATGAAAATAGATGTTCTATGAATAATTGGTATGAGAATTTAATCAACAAAACATACAATCAGTTAGATTTAT
The DNA here is from genome assembly GCA_045590095.1 of Acetatifactor sp. Taxonomy (GTDB): domain Bacteria; phylum Bacillota; class Clostridia; order Lachnospirales; family Lachnospiraceae; genus Acetatifactor. Next base: position 5,396 of record JAZNQI010000001.1, read on the forward strand.
TCGATGTCACAAGGATGATAATTCAAAAAATATTCTTGGAAATGGCGGTATCTAAATCAGTGAAATATATTAATGAAAACCCATTTTGTGGGCAAAGGTATGAAGGAGAATTAATAGAACTTTTATTTAAATTAGATTTGGTTCATATCGAGACGTATAAGGAAGATATTTTCCAAATATTAGAAAAAGCATTAGTTAAAAACAAAACTTATGAGTGGTTATGTGAAGATGAAAGAAAGGAATTTTATGAGTTGATTGATTCTTTTCAAAAGAAGCTTCAAAAAAGATAAAGAGGATTGTGAATGTTGAAAATGTATAAGTTTTCAACATAATATTTATTGTGTTTAAATATAAGCATAAGGAAAGTATTTCGAATAAGGTAAAATGTGTAAAACAGCTATTAGATTGACGAGTTAGTAAAAGCTAGCAAGGATAATAATATCGATTCCTGCTGGCTTTTTCCCTATGTGTGGCATCTGTTACTTCAAATCTGCCAGTTCCAAAATCAGCGAAAAACAATATTGCATCGCCATACGAAAGACTACAGCGTTGTATGCAGCGTACTGAGCATGGATGGTATCTATCCACCGATCAATGACATTCCGTTGCTTAGCGGATAAGTTAAGTGCTTCATATTGGTTGTTTAGTTCTTTTTCCGGTTGAGTGGTTTTCAGATAATCAGCATCCTGCTTTGCATTCTGGTAGATGTTGTTGCGATGTCGCTCTTCCAGATAATTATAGAGTACATAAAAAATGTTGTTATTCATGTTGGTTCAGACCACCTTTCTGACAACACACAATATCGCTGGCGCAGTAACTAATCCATTCATAGAAATAGATAAGGATTCCAAAGGCTAACGTAGCAGAAGTAACTTTTTTACGTTTTCTCTTTGTGGGGATTGATTTACATAAAGCCCCCCATACAGCAGTCATCATCAACTGCTACAATAACAAACTTAGCGAGATTACGTTCGCCAACAGACCAGCCGATTCTCCTAAGCTTGTTACAAAAGTGAAGAAATGTAGTACGGATGGAAAAGAAGTAGTCTATGGTCTTGAGAATGCCTATGGTTACGGCAGAGCCTTAGTGGTGTGACTGATTGATAAGGGGTATCTGGTTAAGGATGTAAACACTGCCATATCTCATCGCCAAGCAAAACATCGAGGTGCTATGTCCCGTAAAAGCGACAGTGACGATGCAGCGGCTATTGCTCTGGCGACGATTTACTTTCTTGCAATCCAGATGGTGCAGGTATCCTCAAAGAGTACAATACGTCATCCTGTATTTCGCACATACTACGAGAAATGCATAGCAGAAGGAAAGACCAGACAGCGGGCACTGATTTGTATATCCAGACGTTTAATCTGTATCATCTATGGAATGTTAAAGAACGGTACGGAGTACCGAATGCCAGTAGTGGAAAGTACTGGCGAAAATGTGTAGTGAAAATGGCAAATATGTAGTAGAATTTTAAGCAGATGAAAAGGTCGGCTTTAGGAAGTGTATTCTTTTTTCGGGGTAGAGGCATCGGCTTGGATTGTTATAAGGGTAAAGAGTTTTTGTCAAGAGTGGTAGAATATCTAATTTAGATGATGGTTTAAATTTTTCAAACAAAGCGTTAGAACATATGGGGGAAAGTGGAAGACAAGTTCAGATACAAACATTGCAAGATGCAATTAGATATGGAGAAGCTATGCCATTTCAAGGGCTGCGACGAGTCAAGGACGTTAAAGCTTGGACAAAGTGAAAGCCAGCGTCTTTAGGCGCTGGCCGGTAACGGACCCCTATAGGGGCGAGCAAACCACCAGCCAAGCTGGTGGCGCTGATTAGTTTTCATCATTAAAGAATTCTTCGACTGTTTCGGTAACAGCATCAGCAGCATCTTCTGCTACATCTGCAACATCCGCAACGATTTCTTCGGGATTGAGAGAAACATAATGGGTATCATCATCTTCACATTCATCATCGATGCAATCGAAATCTTCATCCTCATCAAAGTCTTCATTTTTCTTCTTGAACAAGAAGTATGCTGTAGCAGCAGCACCAACAACTGCAGCAGATGTTAAGAAAAATTTTTTAAAGTTAGCCATAGTTTTTGCTCCTTTCACATATTTATTATAATAATAATACTATTTTACAAAAAAGAAAAGGGATTATGTGTTATTTTATGAAGAATTTAGAAAAAAGGCAAAGGGTCGAAACTTGAAAGAGTTGTTAATGTATGATATATTAAATCCACACGTAAGAAAAAGATAGGGTATTAGTATGAATGATAAATTTTTTGATTTGAAAAAAGAGAAGCAGGACCGAATGATTAATGCGGCTTTAAAAGTATTTGCCATGCAGGGATATAAGCATGCAAGTACGGATGACATCGTAAAGGAAGCAGGAATCAGTAAGGGACTTTTATTTCACTATTTTGAAAGTAAGTTAGGCGCGTATGAGTTTGTATATGAGTATAGTGTCCGTTATATGGTGATTGAACTATCTACAACGGTATCGCGGATAGAAACGAATTTGTTTGAGTTAATGCGTCAGATGGAATTTGCCCGGATGAATGTAGCGAAGGGATATCCCTGCATGCAACAGTTTTTAAATCGCTCATTAAGTGAGGATATCGGAGAGGCGTTGCTGGCAACAGAGAGTAAAAAGGCAATTTTGGAAAAAGAATACAATCGTATTGCATCCCAAATATCTTATGCAGAATTTCCTGCGGGTGTGGACGGTAAAAAGATATTTAAGATTATGGATTTTGCCATTAAAGGCTTGATGACAGAACGTTTTATGGAAGGGGCTTTTCAACCGGAAATGTTGTATCAGGAGATTTCGGAATATCTTGATATGATGAAGCTTCTGGTGACGAAGCAGAGCGGCAACCGAAGAGTAAGTATAGAGCCAATGTTTTAAAAAGAGGAGAAGTGAGATTCATCACTTCTCCTCTTTGCTTCATGTGGATTTATTTGCTGTACTTGTAAGGCAAATCAGCGGGATATCCGCCCTTTAATTTCTGCATGCCGCGCTGTACGGCATCTTTGGAGTTTTTCCAATCGGCATTAAAATTATTATAGTCGAATTTTTCTACCAGCCAGGAAACATCTTCACAGAGTCGTTCCATATTTTTCTCCATTAAGGGGAGCATTACGTCATAAAAATCTTTCTTTTCTCTGTCACTCAGTTTGGCATCACCCATAATGCATAAATCCTTGAAATGAGGAAGACAGAACCCCTTGCTGTTTTTGATTTTTGTTCGGAATTCGTCTTCTCTTGTATACATGTAAAAGAATGTGTCCAAATATCTTTCATAGGTATCTTCAAAGGAGTTGCATATGTAGCAGGATTTTTCCTTTTCTGTAATCCACATACCAATGGGGTTTGAGCTTTCAGCGTTCTTTTTGAAACGGTCTTTGAAAGAGATTTTACCCGGTGAAAATGACTTAAATTCCTTGCGCATTTCGCTCAGCATACGCTTATAATGTGTTTTTAAAATCCAGGCATGTCCCAAAGTATTTCCGTAGTCGAACATTTTTTTGAAATGCATACGACAGAATCCGGCCTGATCCGTCATCTCACGGATATCTGATTCCATATAGGAGCTTCCCGAGCCCAGACAGAAGTCCAAAAGATCTCGTTCGATTGCACGTTCTACAAAGCAAAAAGGACATTCGTCATTGGCATCTACAGCTTCGTTTAACGGAATGGTATATAATTGTTCTTTCATAAAATGAGTACCTGCCTTTCTTATCCGCACGGAAGGGCATATATAAAAACTGCCCATATATATTATCTCTATTTTAATGCATATTTGAAAATACTGCAATCCGTAAAAGTTCTTTATTTTTTTGACATACCTATACCATATATGGTAAAATTTGATATTAGGGGAAGTATATGAAAATGGCAGGAAGGCAAGGAGAAAAGCATGTATAATTTAAATTTTGCAAAAGAACCCTTTGATTTTAAATTGTTTTTTCTTCGTTTTATGAAAAAAATATGGATTGTAATATGTGCGGCACTGGTAGGCCTGATTTTGGTGGGCGGTGGTAATTATTTGAAAAAAGTGGTTCTCGCCGGACCGGTTAAGTATGAGATAGAGACATCTTATTATGTAAACTACGCTACAGATGCTGAAAACGGACAGATTATCACATATATTAATGAGGCCACATGGGAAAGCTGGATTACCATGGATTGGTTTACAGACCGTATTTGGAGCCATGCAACAGAACTTGGATTGCAGTCTGACAGCATTACGAGGGAGAATCTGCCGGAGTATGTATCAGCTACGCTCTTGACGGATGTGCATATTCCAACCACTTATGCAGCGGCACATTCACCGGAAGAAGCAATGCTTTTAAACGAAGCAGTAAAAATGACCATGGCTGATTTTGCAGAGCATCAGGAGGAGATGCGGAGCGTTGAGGTTATAGATGAAACGCCGGTAAAGGAAAAGGATCGGGATGACAGAACCGTGAGAGCTTGTATTTTGGGAGCCGTACTGGGAGCATTTGCTGCTTGCGTGTTATTGTCATTTCAGTTAATTGCGGATGATTCAATTTGGGTACCGGAGACTTTTACGTATCGTTATGATTTGCCCATGTTGGGGGCACTTTGTAAAGGAGAAAAGGAGCTTTCTGAGGAGGCGGTAAGCAATTTGGAATACCGATTCAAGAAAGATAAGTCGGATGATAAATGGGTAGCATTGGAGTGTGGTGTTACATTTAACGGAGTATTACCGGCAGGGTTTGAAATTATAGGTACTGAGAAGTTGCCTGATGCATATCCGAAAATGCGAACCTCTTCAGGAGTATTGTTGTTAATTGGTGCAGGCACGTATGGCGGCAAGCAGATAGAGCGGATGATTCATTCTTTAAAAGTGCAGGATTGCCCGGTAAAGGGTGCGCTGTTATGTGATGCTGACGCGAGATTATTGAAGCAGTATTATTTTGGCAGAAAAAAACATTAGGATTGTACAAAGATATAGAGTGAGCGAATATGGTGGTATATATTACATTAACTGTTTTGGTGGTGGTGTTGGCATCACTTGTACAAAACAGGGATTATGTACAACTTCATATTGATGTATCGAAGAGAGAGAACCGAATGAATGGCGGATTAGACCGTGCCGGAGCATGGAATGTTTGTGCGGCAGTTGCGATTTTTGTCTTATTGGCAGGGGTCTCTGCATGTCGAATTGCGGTAGGAAATGATTATTGGGGATATCGGGACCAATTCAAACTGATAATGCAGGATCGGCATGTATCCTATGAATGGGGCTTCAATTTAGTGGTTTGGGTGATACAGAGTCTATTCGGCTATGACAATTATTTGCCGGTATTTGGTTTCTTTTCGATTATTACAGCGTTTTTCTTTGTGAAAGCAGTTTATGACCAGGGAGAATGGTTTGGTATGAGCATTTTCTTGCTCATGACCAACGGATATTATTTCTCCAGCTTGAATTCAGTGCGTTATTATTTTGCGCTTGCAGTTGCAATGTATGCCATGAAGTATGTTCTGCGGAAACAATATGGAGTATTTATTGCATGGATTGTGTTTGCGGCACTTTTCCATAAAACCATATTAGTGGTGATTCCCATATATTTGATTGCGCAGTGGCTTGCAGAGCATAAGCTGAACAAATGGATATATGCCGCGGCAGGTGCCTTTTTAGCAAGTATGGTGCTGTTTCAAAATGTATATCGAAAAATCATCTTTCTCTTTTACCCTTATTATGAGGGAAGCGTATTTGATAAGGTGAATTTTTCGGTCATGAATATCGCCAAATGCGCAGCAGTATTAATTTTGTGCTTCTTGTTTTACAAGACGGCGGTAAAAGAGAATAAGCAAAATCGTTTTTATTTTTTCTTAAATTTGGCGGGACTGGGAGTATATACTTTTGGGTCGTTTATTCCCGAAGTAACACGTATCGGGTATTATATGACGATATCGCAGATTTTCTTGATTCCGGGAGTCTTAATACGCATTGAGAATCGTAAGTGGCGCCTGTTTTGGATTATTGCTGTAAGTATAGCATTTATAGGACATTTTGCCATGTTCTTATATACTGCTTACGATATGAATATTCGATTATTGCCATATTTGAATTGGATTTTTAATTAAGGGGATTGTTATGAAGATTTTATGGGTGTGTAACATTATGTTGCCGATGGTGGCGGAACATTTGGGTTTAGAAGCAAATAATAAAGAGGGCTGGCTTACCGGTTTGGCGGACATGATTCTGAAAAACAGAGAAGACAACCGGATTGAATTGGCAGTAGCCTTTCCTGTTGCATCAGAAACGGAGAAACGAAAGTTTCAGGTTCCGGTGAAGGGGGCGGACGGTGTTCTGCTTTGTTACGGTTTTGCTGAGGATACCAGTCATCCGGAGGTTTATGAACCGGAATTAGAGAATGAATTGAAAAGCATTGTAGAAGATTTTAAACCGGATGTGGTACATTGTTTCGGAACGGAATTTCCGCATACCTTAGCAATTACCAAGGTGTGTGATAAGAAGAAGGTGCTGATTGGTATTCAGGGGTTATGTAAACTATATGCAGAGCGCTATTTAGCAGATTTGCCCGAAAAAGTTATAAACAGAGTTACATTTCGAGACTGGTTAAAAAAGGATAGTATTTTACAACAAGAGCAGAAATTTATCCAAAGAGGCAAGCAGGAAGTGGAAGCGATTTTAAATACCGGTCATGTAACCGGAAGGACCTGGATTGATAAGGATTTTGCTGTACGAACCAATCCGGATGTGAAGTATCATTTTATGAATGAGACTTTACGCAGTAATTTTTATGAAGGTGCATGGGAGTATGAAAAGTGCGAAAAGCACAGCATTTTCCTAAGTCAGGGAGATTATCCCATTAAGGGACTGCATTATATGCTGAAGGCTATGCCTGCTATTATGCAAGTATATCCGGATGCCAAAGTATATGTAGCCGGCAATAAAATTGCAAACTATCAGACTTGGAAGGACAGGATTAAAATATCCTCGTACGGAAAGTATATCTTAGAGTTGATTAAGAAAAATAAATTGCAGGAAAACATTGTCTTTTTAGGACGTATGAATGCCACACAGATGAAGGAACAGTACTTAAAAAGTCATGTTTTCGTATGCCCGTCGGTGATTGAGAATTCACCTAATTCCTTGGGTGAGGCGATGATCTTGGGCGTGCCCTGTGTGACAGCGCGTTCCGGCGGTATTCCGTCTGTTTTCACGGATGGCGAAGATGGGATTGCCTATCCGGCTTATGGTGCCTCTGTTTACGAGAAAGAAGCTGACAAAGAGCAGGCACAGGCCAATCGTCTGGCTCAGGCGGTGATGCAGATGTGGGCAGATGAAGAAAAGATGTTTGCGTATGCGGAAAGTGCGGCTAAACACGCACGAAACACTCATAACGGACAGGCTAATTATGAGAGATTAATAGAAATATACAGTAGTATTGCGGAGTAGAAACTATGAAGGTAACCTTTGTATCCAACTATATCAATCATCATCAAATACCGGTTAGTAATGTTTTATATGAACATCTGGGGGATGATTATACCTTTGTGCAAACCATGCCTATGGAAGAGGAACGGGTAAAGCTTGGTTGGAATCCCAAGGATGTGCCGCAGTATGTATGTTTTGCTTATGAGGAAGAGGAACGCTGTAAGGAATTGATTTTGGAGAGTGATGTGGTGATTTGGGGAGGTCTGGAAGCAGAAGAGATGTTACTTCCCAGATTACAGGCGGGCAAACCGGTTATCCGTTACAGTGAACGCTTGTATAAAGAAGGGCAATGGAAGGCCATAAGCCCCAGAGGACTACGTAAAAAATATACAGACCATACAAAATACCGCAAAGCGCCGGTTTATTTACTGTGTGCCGGTGCATTTGTGGCTTCTGACTTTCATATTGTAAGATCCTATCCGGATAAAATGTTCCGTTGGGGATATTTTCCGGAGTGTAAGGAGTATGATGTGGATGCTTTGCTTGCAGAGAAGGATAGTACGGAAATTTTGTGGGCGGCCAGATTTATTGACTGGAAGCATCCGGAAAAAGTAGTGGAAATTGCGCGTTTGCTGCAAGAGCGGGGAATGAACTTCCATATTACCATGATAGGGGATGGCCCTTTGTGGGAACAGACGAAGCAACAAATAGAAGCAAAGGGATTGCAGGAGCAAATCAGCTTGACCGGTTCGAAAACACCTGCAGAAGTAAGAACGGCCATGGAAAAGGCAGCTATATTCTTAATGACCAGCGACCGGAAGGAAGGCTGGGGAGCCGTAATGAATGAAGCCATGAACAGTGGCTGTGCAGTGATTGCAGACCGTATGGAAGGTGCGGCGTTATACTTAATCGAGCAAGGGGTAACCGGTTTTTATTGTAAACGTCCTGCTCCGGAGCATATGGCGGATTTGATTGCAGAGCTTTTGACAGAAAAAAATAAATGTCGGGAAATGGGACGTAAGGCATATGCGGCTATTGCGGACACCTGGAATGCGAAAGTTGCTGCTGAGAGGCTGTTACAAATGTGCGAAACCGTTGCTACAGGGGAAGCATTTGTCAGTCCCTGGGAAGAGGGACCTTGCAGCAAAGCACCGGTGATAAAGGAAAGAAGTTAGGGCGAACAACCTTAGAATAAATGATTTGGAGGATAACATGACAACTCCGTTGATTACCGTAATTGTACCGGTTTATAATATTGAAAAATACTTGGAACGCTGTGTGAATTCCATTAGGAACCAGACCTATGAGAATTTGGAGATTTTGCTGGTGGATGATGGTTCTACGGACAGAAGTGGTGAAATGTGTGATACATTTGCCGCTAAAGATCCCCGTATCAGAGCCATTCACAAAGAAAACGGCGGTTCTTCTTCGGCGCGTAATTTGGGAATTGCGCAGGCCAAGGGCGAATATCTGGGATTTGTGGACAGTGACGATTATGTTTCCGAAAATATGTATGAGCTTCTGGTTTCTGCTTTGCGGGAATATGGCGCGGAAATAGCCCAAGGAGGGCGTGATGAAATTGACGAGGAAGGAAATAGGCTTCCCAATATTTGTGAGCCGCCTGCTGAAAAGTGCTTTATTGAAGCAGCAGATTTTTTGCGGGAGATGCTTATGCACAAAGGGGATTGCTCCTTCTGTACCAAGTTGGTGAAGAAAGATTTGTTTACTCGGGGAAAATTCCCGGAAGGGGAACTGAATGAAGATTTTCATCTCATGGTGAAATTCATGAGTCATATCAAAGGTGTGGTATCCCTGCCGCAGCAAACCTACCATGTATTCTATCGAATGGGCAGCAATACCAGAAAGGAAAATCCGGATGCTTTTTCCAGAGTATTTGCCGATAATGTAAAGAATGCTGATATGGCGATGGAAGTGGTAAAGGATAGCTTCCCTGACTTGCAAAGCATTGCCTTTCGCTTTGGAATGTTTCAGCGTCTGGACTATCTGTTGCATATTCCGGTAGCCCAAATGAACAAGGAAAATGAGCAGTATACGGCAGTGCGCCGCTATGTGCGTAAGAATTGGTGGAAGGCAGTGAGAAATCGATATTTGACTGCCAAGAACAAAATATACCTGACTTTGTTTGCCATAGCGCCTAAGGGGATTCGTGTGGTGCATAAGAAGTTGAAGGGATTATAAAAAAGGACGATATGCCTGTTATAAGGTATATCGTCTTTTTGAACGGTTAGTTTTTCGTTAGGGATTGCAGGAGTTCTCTTACAGTTTCAAATACATAAGTGGGCGCATAGGGAGTATCTTGTAAATCCTCAGCTGTTGCCTCCCCGGTAAAAACCACACAGGTATCCACACCGGCATTGATGCCACAGGCGATGTCGGTGTATAACCGGTCGCCTACCACCAAAGTTTCTTCGTCAGAAAAACCGGAAGCTTTTTGGCAAATGTGTACCACTTCAGGGCTTGGTTTGCCCAAGTAAACCGGTTCCTTGCCGGTAGAGTGTGTAATCATTTCACAAATGGAACCGCAGTCCGGGATGAAACCAAAATCGATGGGACAACATAAATCAGGATTGGTTCCGTAAAAGGGTACATTTGTCAAAGACAGGGCTTTGCAGGTCTCAGTCAGTTTATTATAGTTTAATTCACTGTCGTATGCCACTACAACGCAAGCAATATCTTCGTCGGCTTCTTCTGTAATCAACAGACCGTTTTTGCGAAGTTCGGCAATAAACGAGGCGGTGCCTAATACGAAAATTTTGTCGTGTGTATAGTTCTTTAACAAAAACTGCAGAGTCATATAGCCTGAGGTAATGAATACATCCTCCGTGGTATTCAGTCCAAAATAATCCTTAAACTTTTTAACATAATCGGCATTGCTTTTGGTAGAGTTGTTGGTAATGTAATACGCTTTGCCGCCGATTTGCTCAATATATTGCAATAGTGCAATGGTACCGTCTAATAAGTCATTTCCCACAGCGATAGTACCGTCGATATCAAACAGAAATAGTTTCTTCTTTGTGAGTTGATTCATGGCATTTTCTCCTTTTCCGCTTTTATCATAATAGATTCATGAAATGAAGGCAATGGGTAATTCATTTGACACAACAAATAATTGTGTTTTGGCATGGGCAATGATATAATAATGGGCAGAGAAAATGAACTGTTAAGAAAGAGTTTTTTAGGGGAAATATGAAGAAAAATAACAAGAAAATTGTTTTAAACTTCATAGTGATTTTGATAGTCCTGTTGTTTGTGATGCTGCCGCTGTTTCGTGTGGAAAATAAGCTGAGATATGACATGGTTTTCTTGGGAGACAGCGTGATTGGAAATGAAGGAAATCACAGCGTAGTGCAAATGGCAGGAGAGGAATTGGGATTAAGTGCGTATAATGGTGCGTTTGGGGGTTCCTCCATGTCGATTAACGGGGAAAGAGATTGGGGGTCTGTGACGAGTAATCAATGGTGTATGGCGAACATTGCAGAGTCAATTGCCTGCTGTGACTGGCAGGGACAGATGGCGGCTATGTCATATGCAGAGTACTACAGAGAATACAGTCTGTATATGCCCGGGTATTTTAAGGACAGAATGGAAAATCTCTCAAAGATAGATTTCAGTCAGGTGAAATATCTGGTAATAGAGCACGGTACCAATGATTATAACGGTGGTCGCAAATTGGACAATCCGGATGATAGGTACGATACAACTACCTTTGGCGGTGCGCTGCGTTATTCTTTGAAATTATTGCAGGAAGCATATCCTGATATGAAGATTATCTTAGTGACTCCCCTCTATTGTGAGTTTGGAGAAAAGTTAGACAGGACTTGTTATGAGACTGATTTCGGCGGCGGCATTTTGGAGGAGTATGTAAGGTTGGAACAGCAGATTGCTGCAGAATATGGCGTGATTTGTATCAATGCTTATCAGGATAGCGGAATCGGAGCAGAGAATGCCAAGGTATACCTAAGTGACGGATTGCATTTGACCGAGCAGGGAGAGCTTTTGATGGGTGAATACCTTGCAAAAGAATTAAAAAAAGTTTGCAAATAATACCGAAAGGAAAAAATATGTTTGAGAGAACCGATTTGCAAAACTTAATAAAGAAAGTATTTGTTCTGCTGGCGGGAATTCAAATCCTTTTGGGACTTATATGGCTGACTGGAAGTGTGGCAGAAGCTCCGCTTTCTATAGGTACTGTTTTGATTGCCTGGATGGCGTATGCCTATTTTTTATACCATGCCACGGAGACATTTAGAAAGAATACGAAGTTATGGAATGTATACTTGTGGGCCGCGTATATTGTGACATTTCCTACGATTTTGCATGGTCACACGGGAGAGCTGTTTTATTCTTTGGGAAGTAGTTTTTTAGTATTTCTGCTGACAGAGTTGATACGTTTAAAGAGGGCGGACGGAAAAGACAATATTTGTTTACTTCGTATGGCAGGAGCCTGGTTGGGTGTGAGTTTGTTTGTGCCGACTTACGGTGTTATTGCAGCGGTGGTGATATTACCCGTATTGTTGCTTTACGGATGGAGGAAAAAAGTACGTTTGCTGTTGGTATTGCTGGCAACATTGCTTGTGGTAAGCGGCATGACAGTTGGAGATTATGTAAACCAACAAAAAGAAGGAAAAGAGTGTATCCAAAACAGTATGAGCGCGGTTTTGTTGTCACGTTTTGTATGGCCGTATTTTATGCGTAACAGTTTCTTTTGGGAAGAAGAGGTACGAGGGCTGTTCAGTGATGCAGAACTTATACAGATTTCAACGTATCCGGAGTTGGTGAAATATGAATTCGGTCCCAAGCTGGAGGCACAGGTCGGAAAAGCACGTGCTGCAGAGATTTATCGAAAGATGGCGTGGGATTCGCTGAAGATTGGCAAAAAAGATGCACTCATAGATTTTGGCAGAGATTTACTTGCGAATGCAGGAGGACCATGGGCGGTACAGTACCAGCTAAATGGCAGGGGAGTTTCTTACACCGGAAAGAACTACACTGAAATGCGTGCAGAGATGCCTGAACTTACGGAATATTATGTTCGGTTTGCTTTTTATAGTTTTGACTTTATGGCGCTGCTTGCCATGGTGGTATCCGTTTTAAAATTGTGTAAAAAGAAACTGCGTATTCAGTGGCGCAGAGTGGCCGGTATCTTGTGGATTCTCTGCCTTATTGTATTTTGGTACACCATGACAGGAAACGGAATGCAGGATTATTTGAAAGTGATTCCGATTAGTGTTTTCTGGTGTTTGTTGCCGGCATTAGGATATGGATTAGTAAATAATGAGGATGAAGAAAGTATACGCAACAAAAAGGTATAACAGGAGGAAATTATGAAACTGATTTCATGGAATGTAAATGGGCTGCGTGCCTGTGTGGATAAAGGTTTTTTAGATTTTTTTAAGGATGTGGATGCGGATGTTTTTTGCCTTCAGGAGACGAAATTACAGGCGGGACAAATAGATTTGGAACTGCCCGGCTATTTCCAGTATTGGAATTATGCAGAGAAAAAGGGATATTCCGGAACGGCAATTTTCACCAAGAAAGAGCCTTTGACGGTTTCCTATGGTATCGGTGTAGAGGAGCATGATAAGGAAGGCCGCGTTATTACTGTTGAATTTGAAGAATATTATGTGGTGACGGTTTATACACCCAATTCCCAGAGGGAGCTTACCAGACTTTCTTATCGTATGGAGTGGGAGGCTGCTTTTCTGGCATATCTGAAAAAGCTGGAGGAGAAGAAGCCGGTTATTTTCTGTGGTGATTTAAATGTGGCGCATAAGGAAATTGATTTGAAAAATCCCAAGACCAATCATAAGAATGCAGGTTTTACGGATGAGGAGAGAGCTTGCTTCGATAAAGTAGTGGAAAATGGTTTTATAGATACTTATCGATATTTTTATCCGGACAAAGAAGGGGCTTATTCCTGGTGGTCTTATATGTTCCAGGCAAGAGCAAAGAATGCAGGATGGAGAATTGATTACTTTGTAGTGTCTCAGAGTTTGCAGGAGAAACTGGCAGGCGCTGATATTCATTCTCAGATTATGGGTTCGGATCATTGTCCGGTGGAGCTGACATTATGCTAGAAGGAAGAGAAACGTTGTCAAAACCTTTACCGCGGGAGTTTTTTACCAGAGACGGCATCACGGTGGCGAGAGAGCTTCTTGGAAAGATATTGGTGCATGAGACTTCGATGGGGATCATTCGAGGAATTATTACGGAGACGGAAAGTTATATGGGCGTAGAAGATAAAGGTTCCCACACATACGGAGGGCGCAGAACGGAGCGAACGGAGCCTATGTTTGCCGAAGGCGGGCATTCCTACGTGTATTTTACTTATGGAATGTATCACTGCATGAATATTACTTCCGGCAGGGAAGGAGACCCGCAGGCGGTATTGATACGCAGTGTAGTGCCGGCTGATGAAGAATCAAAAGAACGGATGACAGCGCTTCGAGTGGCAGCAGGTGAGGCAAAGGCACTTCGCAAGTTACCGGAAGATGTGCATGGAGAAACGAGGACATCCGCCGAACAGGCGGTTCTGTTAAAACTTCGTAAAAGCGTAGAAAAGCACTTGGCTGACGGCCCCGGCAAAATGTGTATTGCCATGGAAATAACGAAAAAGGATAATGCCCGGGACATGGTGGGCAATAGTGATTTTTGTGTAACAGAAGGTATTTGTGTGAAGCCACAGGATATTCTGACCGGAAAGCGTATAGGCATTGATTATGCCGAAGAAGCGGCAGATTATTTGTGGCGCTTTTATTTGAAGTAAGAAGTGAAAGTTTGAAAGAAACGGAAAGAGGAAATAGGCATGAGTCTGCGTTTTTGTTTCGGAGCATCCGGCTCCGGGAAAAGTTATCATATTTATAGCGATATTATCAGGCGTTCCATGGAAGAACCGCAGAGAAATTTCTTGATTGTGGTGCCGGATCAGTTTACCATGCAGACCCAGAAGGAACTGGTAACCATGCACGAGCGTGGCGGTATTATGAATATTGATGTGCTTAGTTTCGGACGTCTTTCTCATAGGGTTTTTGAAGAGGTGGGCGGCGATAACTTGCCGGTTTTGGATGACACCGGTAAAAGTTTGGTATTACAACGTGTGGCATTGGCTGAAAAGGCGCAATTACCCGTATTGGGAGGTTATATTCACAAGCAGGGATACATTCATGAAGTAAAGAGTGCACTTTCGGAATTTATGCAGTACGGACTCAGTGTGGAGGATGTAGAGAAACTTTCGGAATTTGCCCGGGGAAGAGATGCATTACAAGGAAAATTAAAAGATTTGAAAACCCTGTATAAAAGTTTTCAAGAGTACATTTCCGGTCATTTTATTACCACGGAAGAAAAAGTGGAAAAGCTCCGAAAATCCATCGGAAAGTCCCGGATTATTAAAGACAGCGTGATAGTATTTGACGGATTTACAGGATTTACACCTATTCAGAACCGATTGATTCAGGAATTGCTTGTTTGGGCAAAGGAAGTTATCGTGACGGTAACTATGGGGGATAAGGAAGATCCTTTTAAACAGGAGGGAGAGCAAAAGCTTTTCTATTTAAGCAAAAAGACAGTTTACGATTTGGAAAAAATGGCCCAGCAGGTATCGGTGAGCAGAGGAGAGGACATTTATGTCAGGCCGGCGGAATCACCGCGTTTCCGGTCTTGTAATGCTCTGACGTTCTTGGAAAAGAATTTGTTTCGCAGTGCAGGTAAAAAGACTACCGATGAGGCGGGAAGTATTCGAATATTGGAAGCACATACTCCCAAAGAAGAAATTCGTCAGGTGGGAGTGGAGATTTCCCGACTGGTGCGAGAGAAGAACCTGCAATATCGTGATATTGCGGTGATTTCCGGAGATTTGGAAAGTTATGCTCCTTTTGTAGAGAGGGAGTTTCGGGATATGCATTTGCCCTGTTACATAGACCGTACCAGAGGCATTATCTTAAATCCCATGATAGAATTGATTAAAAGTGCATTGGATCTATTTATTAAAGATTTTTCATATGAGTCGGTATTTCACTATTTGCGAAGCGGTTTGACCGGTTTTTCGGAGGATGAAGTTGACCGTTTGGAAAATTACATTTTAGAGACCGGTATTCGCGGAGTGCGTAAGTGGGAAAGACTGTTTACCCGCAAAACAGAGGAAATGGAAGAAAAGGAAGAACCTTTACAGATAATGAATGAGCTACGTGAGAAGGTGGTTTCTCAGGTGGCTGTTCTCGGTGGAAAAAGAAGCAGTGCTAAGGAACATGTGGAGGCATTATATGCCTTTTTAGTACAAGTACAGGTACAGGAGAAACTGGAGGCTATGGCCCGAGAATTTGAGGAGGCGGGGGATTTGACCAGAGCCGGAGAGTATGCTCAAATTTATCGTTTGGTATTGGAACTCTTGGACCAGATATATAGTTTATTGGCAGAAGAGCAGATTACAGGAAAAGAATTTTTGGAAATTCTGGAGGCGGGATTTGCGGAAATCGAGGTAGGAACCATTCCTCAGAATGTGGATCGTATTTTGGTGGGAGATATGGAGCGTACCCGATTGAAACAAATCAAAGTGTTGTTTTTTGTGGGTGTTAATGACGGAAATATTCCCAAGAATGCGTCAAAAGGAGGCATCCTATCCGATATGGACAGGGAGTTTTTAAGACAGTCCGATTTGGAACTTGCACCCTCTCCGAGACAGCAGATGTTTATTCAACGTTTTTATTTGTACTTGAATATGACAAAGCCTTCGCACGGCTTGACTTTATCCTACGCAAAGGTAAGCAGTGCCGGCAAGTCATTACGTCCTTCTTATCTGGTTTCGGTTATTCACAATATGTTTTCGGGACTTGAGCCGGAGCAGATTGCCAAACAATCCGTGGCGGAACAGATGGTGACAGCAGAAGGTAGTTTTTCCTATTTAGCGGAGGGCCTGCGTGAATATGCGGAAGGAAAGTTAAATTCGTTGACTATGGAAGAGTTGTTTGCCTTATATACGGCATATAGCGACAAAGAAGAGTACTCGGAACTGACGGAACGCTTGAAGGAAGCAGCATTTTATCGCTATCAGGACAGCATGTTATCCAAAACTGTGGCAAGAGCTTTGTACGGCAAGAGACTGGAGACAAGTGTCAGTCGCTTGGAGCTGTACGCAGCCTGTGCCTATCATCATTTTCTGCAGTACGGTCTTTCTTTGAAGGAAAGAAAAGAACTGGGCTTTGAGGCTGTAGATATGGGTAATATTTATCATGATGTGCTGGATACTTTTGCCCGCAAATTGGAAAAGAGTGAATATACCTGGTTTAACTTCCCTACAGAGTTTGCAGAAAGTGTGGTAGCGGAGGCAATGGAACGTGTTGCGGCAGAATACAGCGGTGGTGTATTGTATAGTTCTGCTCGCAAAGCATACGCTATTTCCCGGATGAGCCGGGTCTTGAACCGTACTGTGTCGACTTTGCAAAAACAGTTGAAGCAGGGTGAATTTGTGCCGAATGCCCATGAAATATCCTTTAAAAGCATTCAGGATATTGAGGCGGTGGATGTACGTCTTTCAGAGGATGAAATGCTTAGATTACACGGCAGAATTGACCGTGTAGATATTGCACGGGATGAAGAGCATGTATATGTAAAGATTATTGATTATAAATCCGGAGACAAACATTTTGATCTGGCTGCGTTGTATTATGGTTTGCAATTGCAGTTGGTAGTTTATATGAATGCAGCTCTGGAGATGGAAGCAAAAAAGAACCCGGGAAAAAATATCGTACCCGCAGCTCTTTTATACTACCATGTGGAGGATCCCATGGTGGAGGGCAAGCAGGATATGAGTGCGGATGAGATTAATGATCTGATTCGGAAAGAACTGCGAATGAACGGTGTGGTGAACAGCAGTGAAGATGTGATTTTCAGGTTGGATAAGGAAATGAACGGTAAGTCGGAAGTAATACCGGTAGAGAGAAAAAAGGACGGTTCTCTTTCTTCACGTTCCGATGTTTTTGAGAGGGAAGAATTGGAATTGATTTCGAATTATGTCAACCAAAAAGTGCGTAGCATAGGACAAGAGATTTTGGCAGGACATAAAGAAGTAAATCCCTACGAGGAAGGCAGCAGAAATGCCTGTGAGTATTGCGCATACAAGAAAGTTTGCGGGTTCGACCCATCCATACCGGGATATTCTGCCAGAAAGCCGGAAGTGTCCGACAGTGACGAAATTATGAGAAGAATGAAGGAGGAATTACAGTAATGGGAATGCAGTATACAGAAGACCAGCAAAAAGTAATTGACCTCCATCATCGTAATATTTTGGTATCGGCGGCAGCAGGAAGCGGTAAGACTGCAGTGTTGGTAGAAAGAATCATTCAAATGGTTTGCAATGAAGAAAATCAGGTGGATATTGACCGTTTGTTAATCGTAACCTTTACCAATGCGGCGGCAGCAGAGATGAGAGAACGTATCAGTCAGGGAATAGCGGCCATGCAGGAGAAGTACCCGGAGTCTGCACATATAGAAAGACAGGCTACGCTTTTGCATAATGCGCTGATTACCACCATTGACAGTTTTTGCTTGTATTTAGTAAAGAACCATTTTCAGGCGATTGGTTTGGACCCGGCCTTTCGTGTGGCAGATGAGGGTGAAATTAAGTTGTTAAAGCAGGATGTTCTGGCACAGCTTTTGGAAGACCATTTTGCCGCAAACGAAGAAGCTTTTGAGGAATGTGTAGAGTTTTTCTGCCCTACGGGAAGAGAAAAGAATCTGGAAGAAATCATATTAAAACTTCAGGAGTACGCAGATAGCAATCCCTGGCCGGATGAGTGGCTGGAGGCTTGCCGGGCATCCTATAATGCGGAAACAGTGGAAGAGATGGAGGCTTCTCCGTTGGGCGGTTATTTGCAGGCATATTTACAAAAAATATGCAGTAGTCTGGTAAAGACACTGGAGCAAGTGCAGAAACTATGTGAAGAGCCGGATGGACCCTATATGTATGGGGAATTAGTGGAAGCAGAGCGTGAAATGCTCGCCGGTCTGTGTAAGTGTAAGGCCTTGCAGGAGTGGGAGACAAAGTTGCAGACACTGAATTTCAGAACACTGTCCTCTAAAAAGGACGATTCTGTAAATGCAGAAAAGCGAGAACTGGCAAAACAGAAACGTAATCATGTAAAAGACGTAATAAAGAAGATACAGGAGCAGTTTTTCGGTACGCTTTTATCTTCTGATGTGGAGCATATTAAGTGTTGCAAAGGTCCGGTCAATACACTTTTGGATTTGACGGTGGAATTCGGACAGATGATGAGGAAAAAGAAAAGGGAGCGTAAGATTCTGGATTTTTCTGATATGGAACATTACGCTTTGGATATTTTACTGGAGCGGGATGGTGAAGGGTTGCGCCCCAGCAAGGTGGCCATGGAATATCAGGACTACTTTAAGGAAGTGTTGATTGATGAGTACCAGGACAGTAACTTGGTGCAGGAGTATTTGCTGTTAGCGGTGTCCGGGGAATGGAGCGGAACCTACAACCGCTTTATGGTAGGGGATGTGAAGCAAAGCATTTATAAATTCCGTTTGGCAAGACCCCAGATTTTCATGGAAAAATACAATACTTACGAGAAGACGGACGGAGAATGTCAACGTATTGATTTGAGTATGAATTTCAGAAGCAGAAGCACTGTGATTCATACGGTAAATCATGTGTTTGAGAGACTTATGAGTGAAGAGACCGGTGGTATTGCTTATGATGAGAATGCTGCCTTGTATGCAGGTCTGCCTTATCCGGAAAATGCGGAGAGTTACAGTGAACTTCTGCTACTGAATAAGCCGGATGCAGAGGAAGAGTTGGACGTCAAAGAGGCGGAAGCAAGACTTGTGGCAAAGAAAATTAAAGAGCTAAAGGCCGGTTACATGGTTACGCAAAAGGGCGCGGAAACCCTCAGACCGGCTGAGTATAAGGATATGGTGATTCTTCTTCGCACGACTTCCGGCTGGGATGAAACTTTCAAGAAGGTTTTGGAGGAAGAGGGCATTCCGGTATATATTACTTCAAAGACAGGGTATTTTGCAGCTACTGAGGTGCAGGAGCTATTACAGTTTCTGCGCGTGCTGGATAATCCCAGACAGGATATACCGTTGTTCGGAACTATGAAATCGGTTTTCGGCGGATTTTCAGAAGAAGAAATTGCATTACTTAGAAGTATGGATCGTAAGGCATCGCTTTGGGACTTGCTGTGCAATCAAGCAAGTTTGAGGGAAGAAAATGGACGAGAAGATGAAGTCTGTGCCCAAAAGGCGGCTGATTTTGTAAAACGAGTACGCAAGTACAGAGAATATGCTGTGTATATGCCTATTCGGGAACTTTTGCAAACGATTGTGGAAGAATCAGGGTATTTGCATTATGTATCGGCTTTGCCGGGGGGGAGCAAGCGGAAGATTAACGTGGAGATGCTCTTTATTAAAGCGTCTGATTTTGAGAAGACCAGTTACTTTGGATTGTTTCATTTCGTGCGTTACATCGAGCAATTGGAGAAGTATGACGTGGATTTCGGCCAGGATGATATGCTGGATGAAAATGCGGATGTAGTGCGTATTATGAGTATCCATAAAAGTAAAGGTTTGGAGTTCCCCATTACTTTTGTGTCCGGTCTTGGCAAGAAATTTAATATGATGGATGTGAATAAATCTTTCCTCATGGATATGGATTGGGGAATTGGTACGGATTATGTGAATGCCAAGGAACGGTATCGGGTGAAAACCATATATCGTACAGGCCTGGCGGTAAAGCAGAAAGAGGAGAATTTGGCGGAAGAACTTCGTGTGCTTTACGTAGCGTTGACCAGAGCCAGAGAAAAACTGATTATGACAGCTGTGGTGGAAAATGCGGCGGAAAAGTGGGAAAAGAGAGATGCGGTGGTGCAAGGGATTCTGCCCTTTGAGCGCTTTATGAACGCGGGTTCTTTTTTGGACTATTTGTTGCCTGCATTGGATGAAAGTGTGGCTCGTGTCAGCTTCTATACTACAGCGGATTTGGAAGCGGCAGCGGTGACGGAGCAGGTGAAACTACTGGAGCGCAAGCAAATGCTGGAGAGGATGCCGGAGTATTTGGACGAGACGCTTTTGGCAAAATTACAGGAACGTTTTGCTTATACCTACGCCTATGAGAATTTACAAGGATTGTATACGAAAACTACAGTTTCTGAACTGAAAATCGCCGCTATGGCAGATAAGGATGAGGCGGCATATCACCTGTTCGAGAAACCGGAAAGTGAACCTATTTTGCCTGCATTTATGAGAGGCGAAAAAGGTATCAGTGCTACAGATCGAGGTAATGCCTACCATAAGGTGATGGAGATTATGGATTTCGAACTGTTCTTTGCAGAGGGTGAATTACGTGCAGACGCAGCGGCGATTCTGGAGAAACTTTTGCAGACAGCTGTAGAGAATAAGGTGATGCCTGCAGAATATGCAGAGGCAGTCAATAAACATAAACTGTTTCATTTTCTGGAGAATCCTTTGGCCAAACGTATGTGGCAGGCACAGCAGGAAGGTTTGTTATATCGTGAGCAACCGTTTGTGTTGGGCATCGGTGCAGACAAATTGAATCCGGATTTTCCGGATACGGAAAAGGTGTTGATACAGGGAATTATTGATGCTTTTTTTGTGGAAAACGGGGAAATCGTTTTGTTGGATTACAAGACTGACAAGGTACGGACGGCCAAGGAGTTGTGGGACCGTTACGAGACGCAGCTGAACTATTACGAAGAAGCATTGACGAAGTTGATGCAGATGCCTGTAAAGGAGCGGATTTTGTATTCTTTCTCGTTGGAGGAGTGTGTCAGGAAACAGTAGCAGAAAGGTGGTAAGGAAATGACAAAAGTCTTGGGGTCGTGGAGCGGAATGAGAAAGTATCTTGAGCAAGAAATGCTTGCGGGGCAATTACAGGGAAGAATCAGATATGGGTGTACTGCATATCCGGGCATGGACGGGTGTCGTATCTTTGAAGTATGTATAGATGGAGTGCAAATCAAACGTTTTTCGTGGGAAACGGTAAATACATATTTTATAAATTGCGGATATACACAGAGCAGAAACATAAGGGGCGAGAGTGAGTATTGGGCAGAATTTTGGTCTTTACTGGACACATACTCTATTGAACAGCGAACGGAATATACTGATGAAGAGTTTTGTGAAGCATTGAAACAGTATCGCAATCAGGATATTCAAACCAGCATTTTATCTAAGAATCCGCTTGTAAGGATGTTTGCTGTTGTAGATAGGAGAATCGGGAAAGGAACGCTTCAAAAAGTAAAAGAAACCATTGACGACCAACCGGAGTGGCTTCGTCAGTTTTATATGTTGAGATTGAGTTCGGAAAAGTCTTAAATGGAGGAAATACACTGTAAGACGTGTAAAAATGAGGGCAGTTGTCGTTAAAGCAACCGCCCCCTTTTTTTATTCCACCGCCTGTCTTTTCACGATTTCCATCGCTTTCTTTACCGGTGGCAATAACAATATCACAATAGTCACCGCAGCCTCTGCAAAGATATAAATTGCATTATAAACTATAGAGTACAGCAGAGGATTCCAGCCTTCCCAGGCGTATATGCCAAAGAAAATCCAACCGGAAAGAACGGCAAAAATGTAACGGCCAAAGACGGCAGTCAAATAACCGAAAATCAGCCCATTCTTACGTTTTGAAAAGAGTCCGGAAAGACCAAGTGCACCGAATGCCAATAAGTAGTCGATCACCAGCTGCATAGGATACAGGATGTAAGGGTCAATCAGCATTTGCAGCACACCGTAAGCCACGCCGGTCATAACACCGGCACCTACGCCAAACCAGTAGCCGGGCAAGCAGATGATTAACATGGACAGTAACGTGACGGAGCCACCGAAGGGAAAGCTAAACACCTTAATATTGGACAGTACAGTACCAAGCGCGATGGCTACAGCACAAAAGGCAAGTTGCTTAATGGTAAGTTTCTTACTCTTTTTGCGAATAAAGAACATGGCAATGCTAAGCAATGCCACAATCACGATTACCAGGCAAACATTACCCAGGGTGGTGGGGACATAAGTGGTTTCGCCCCAATCATTAACAACAACATCATAGAACATAAAAAAATCCTCCTTCGTTTCTGCGAGGAGGGGCTACATCAAAAAGAACAGCAGAGTGGTATCTGCGATTCTTATGCTTCCTTACGCCGGTATTACCCGGTTCAAGTAATGAGGGTTAGAAGTCTTAGACTTCAGTCTCAGCGATGTGCTCCCCTAGCGGTTATTTTGTTTACAAATAACAATATATAAGAAATAAATAGCAATGTCAAGGTAGACATTCGCAATTTTAAGATGTATTCTATACATAATTGGTGTAATTTTCGAAAGGAAGGTATTTTAAAAATGGCAGAACCCATGATTCAGGCAGAAGGACTTGTAAAGATTTATAAAACAAAGGAAACGGAAGTTTTGGCTTTGCAGGGATTGGATTTGACAGTGGAAGAAGGAGAGCTTACTGCATTAATCGGTAACAGTGGTAGCGGTAAGTCCACCTTTTTAAATATGATTGGCGGTTTGGACAGACCCAGTGCTGGTTCCCTGATTGTAGGGGGCAAAAATCTCTTTACCATGACAGAAAGAGAATTGGTAACATACAAGAGAGATACAGTAGGTTTTGTATGGCAGAATAACGCGCGAAACCTGTTACCCTATTTGTCGGCTTTGGAAAATATCATGCTTCC
The DNA here is from genome assembly GCA_045590095.1 of Acetatifactor sp. Taxonomy (GTDB): domain Bacteria; phylum Bacillota; class Clostridia; order Lachnospirales; family Lachnospiraceae; genus Acetatifactor. The sequence goes on from JAZNQI010000001.1 coordinate 28,554, forward strand.
CATGTATTTGTCTGATGCAAAGAAGAAAAAGGATAAGGCATTGGAACTTTTGGAGTTGGTGGGTATGTCATCCAAGAAACACAGCAGACTCAACACTCTTTCCGGTGGTGAACAGCAGAGAATCGCAATCGCAATTGCGCTTGCTAATTCTCCCAAGCTTTTACTTGCGGATGAACCTACCGGTAGTGTAGACCCTAAGACGGCAAATTACATATTTGATGTGTTTACGGAGTTGAATAAGCAAGGTCAGACGATTTTAATTGTTACCCACGACGTGGCACTTTCTAAAAAAGTAAAACGTGTTATTGCAATCCGTGATGGTAAAATAAGTAGTGAGCATATTTTGAAGGAAAGCTATGCGGAGCGATTAAAAGAGGTGGCAATTGACTGGCGTATGGAGGATACGCAGGAAGAATACGCCATTATTGATAAAGCAGGACGTGTGCAAATCCCGAGAGAATTATTGAATATTCTGAAATTGCAGGATAATAAAATTAAGCTGGAGTTAAAGGGTAATCAGATTATTCTCAGTAATCCGATGGCAGAAAAAGCAGAAAAATCAGAGAAATCAGAAAACTCAGAAAACTCAGAGCAGGCAGAGCAGTAGGAGAGAGAAAATGACTAGGATTCAGAATCCCGCCATATGGGCGGATGTTCCCGATATTGATACCATACGTGTGGGGGATACTTATTACATGGTAAGCACCAGTATGCACTCCATGCCGGGCTGCCCTATAATGAAGTCCAAAGATTTGGCGCATTGGGAACTGGTGAGTTATGTCTATGACAGCTTTGAAGATAATGCTGCACATAATTTAGAGGATGAGAAGGGGATTTACAGTAACGGTAGCTGGGCGGCAAGTCTTCGCTATCATAATGGATGCGGTTATGTGGTATTTAACTGTAATGATACACGTCATTTTTATGTGTACAAGACTGAGGATATGGAAAGCGGCAAGTGGGAGCAAGTGGCCAGATTGGATGCCTTTATGCATGACCCGGCGTTGTTTTTTGAAGAGGACGGGACTCCGTACATTATCTACGGTAATGGTGATATTCGAATTGTAGAGATGGAGAGGGATTTGACCGGTATTAAAGACGGAGGAATTAATCAATTGCTGATTAGTGCTCCCAGAGAAAATATTATGCTTCCCTGTGAAGGCGGACATGCTTACAAGATTAACGGAATATATTATATTATATATATTGAATGGCCCAGAGACGGTCACCAGAGAAGAAGGGTGATTTGTTATCGTTCCAAAGAACTTTTGGGACCTTATGAGCGTAAATTGATATTTGATGATGATATGGGCTATAAAAACTGCGGCATTGCTCAGGGCTGTATTTTTGATACACCGGCAGGTGACTGGTATGCCATGTTGTTTCAGGATCATCATGCAGTAGGCAGAATCCCTTATGTATTGCCTATGACATGGGAGGACGGCTGGCCTGTTATCGGTGTGGAGGGCAAGGCACCTGAAGAATTTGAGGTGAATCTGCCGGAAACAAAAAGTTTCCCTTTGGTAATCAGCGATGATTTCGATTATGAAGAAAATAGGTTGGCTTTGCAGTGGCAGTGGAACCATAATCCCAATCCTAACGGTTGGTCGGTTGTGGAAAATCCCGGTTATTTGCGTTTGCGTACTGTGAAAACGGTAAGTAATGGTATTTTAGGGGCACAGAATACATTGACACAAAGAACGGAAGGACCTTCCTGTGAGGCTGTAACGAAAGTAAGTTTGAAGGGATTAAAAGCCGGAGACAGTGCAGGTATTGTAGCTTTACAAGGCAAATTTGCTTTGGCAGGTGTGCGAAAAGCAGAGGATGGTACCGTGCAAGTGGTTATGTGCGACAGAGGGGAAGGCTTAACCGAACATGTAGCGGATGCAGTGGCATATGATGGAGAGGAGATTTACCTAAAAGTACATTTTGACTTTGAAGATAGTGTGGATAAGGTATACTTTTTCTACTCATCAGACGGCCTGAATTGGCAACAAATCGGTAAGGGACATAAATTGATTTATACTTTGGAGCATTTTATGGGATGCAGAATCGGTTTGTATTGTTATGCTACCAAAGAAGTAGGCGGATACGCTGATTTTGATTATTTTATGTACAACAGATACGAGTAAAAGGAGAGAGTGTAGTGGGGAAGAAATATTCTGAAGGAAAGGATTACAAAGTAATAGCTTGCGTTTTGTCAAACTTTTTCAATGATGAGCAAAGTCGCTTCATGAAATATATGGCAAGAGAATGCAAAAAAGTAAATTGTAAAGTTGTTTTCTTTTCTACCACTACAGACTTTTTCTTTAATGATTTGGTGGATGCCGGTGAAAAAAATATTTTTAGTCTGATTGCAGTGGACAGGTTTGATGCCATTGTGTTGCTGTCGGAATCTTTTAAACAGGATGAAGAGCAGTTGGAACTTGTTAAGCGTGCCAATCAGGCGAGAGTACCTATATTTGCGGTGGACAAATGCTTCGAGGGCTGCATTAATGTGACTTTTGAGTATGGCAATTGTTTTAAGGAAATCGTGCGTCATATGGTGAAAACTCACGGATATCGCAATACTGTATTAATAGGAGGTATTCCGGAAAACAGCTATTCTCAGGAACGTTTGGACGCTTACAAAGAGGTTTTGGAAGAGGAGGGCATTCTCTATAACGAAGAGAATGTGTATTACGGATATTTTTGGGAAGGTCCTACGGTAACTGCTATGGAGCAACTCTTTGCCAAAGCAGAAGCGGGCGAGCCTATGCCGGAAGCAATTATTTGCGCTAATGATGCTATGGCGTTAGCAGTGATTAACTGCTTGCAGAAAAAGGGATATCGTGTGCCGGAGGATGTGGCAGTATCAGGATTTGACGGAATAGAGTTGGAACGATACAGTAATCCGCGATTAACTACCGGTATTTATAATTTGGAAAGTCTGATTCATACCATTTTACAAAAGGTGATACAAGGAGAGTTGGCTATACCGCATAAGCCGATTCCGATATGTAACCGTATGAGAATTGGTTGTTCTTGTGGTTGTGACGGTATAAAGGCATTAAATATTACGGATGAAGTACGTAATATTAACGAACGCGCACATTTGCTTATGAAGTACCAGGTGGATTTAAATCAGATGGTAGCAAATTACGGTAATGCGGAGAAATTACGTACTATTGCAGAGGCTATGCCGGAGTACATGTCTCTTTTAGGATATAAGGATTTCTGGCTTGGGTTTGAAGAATCCTTCCTGGATGTGATGGGAGTAAAGGAGTCTCTGGACTTTTTGAATAAGAATGTATGGGACCGTCCGGTTGGAATGTTGCATTTCCATAAGGAAGCTACAGGGAAAACCAACATTCATTGGGGAACCATGTTACAGTCAGAAATTATGCCTCAAAGAGATGACTATTTTGCAGAAAATGATTGTTGTATGGTAACGGTTCTTCACATTGCCGGAATCAGAGTAGGATATGCCGCAGTGGGATTTGACTGCGATGAGTTCTATTATCTGGCATACCATCCGTTCTTGACCAATTTAAGGAATTTGTTACAGTTACAGCAATCCCAAAGACAAATAATTTATAACTATGAAAGAGACCAATTGACCGGATTATATAATAGAAACGGTTTCTATAAGCGATTGGACCGATTTTTCGATAAACCGGACCATGACCTTTCCGTAATCTTTATTGATATGGATGGCTTAAAGGGAATTAATGATACTTATGGTCATTCGGAAGGTGATGTGGCACTTCAAGGTATTGCAAACGTTATTGCAGGCGATGCGAAGGATGAAGTTAATGCCAGAATCGGTGGCGATGAGTTTGTCATTGTATTTGCCGGTAAGGATGGCGGGAAGATGGCACAGGAGAGAAAGTCTTTGATAATTCGAGGACTGGAAGCATATAATCAATCGAGTGATAAACCTTATAAGTTACGCGCCAGCATTGGTGTGTTTACGGATTGTATTTTGGGACATACAATTGATTATTTCTTAAAACATGCGGATAGTATGATGTATATAGAGAAAACTCAACATAAAAAAGAATTGGAGAATAACAGATGATTTTAGAGTTATTACCGGAACGATTTGCTTCCATAGGAGCATTTGTTGCAATCTTATTTGCATTTTTGGCAACTATCATTGCGACAAACAAGCTCAGCGATTATTTGCCGAAAGATGCAGGCAGGGATTTTGCCCATGACGGTAAGAAATCGGCAGGAAAACCAAGAGGAGCAGGTATTATTTTTGTTTTTGCATTTGTGATAGCAGCGCTTTTGTTTATGCCCATGAATGCAGAATTGATTATTTATTTGATTTTGATTGTAATCAGCATGATGACCGGTTTTTTGGACGATGCTGCAAAGAATCCATGGGGAGAGTATAAAAAGGGTTTTTTGGATTTATGTGTGGCGGCAATGGTTGCAGTTACCTTTTTGAGATACAATCCTAATACTGTGGAACTTGCGATTTTTCATGTGACATTTGAAATTCATCCGGTCATTTTTGCATTACTTACGGTGGTGTTGGTATGGACATCGGTGAATGTAACCAATTGTGCAGATGGTGTGGATGGTCTTTCCGGAACCTTAACGATTATTACGATTATGACAATTTATGCCATCGACATGGTAAAGGGTGTAGCAGGTGATTTCTCCTTTATGATTCTGCTTTTTGCAGTATGTATTTTGGGATATTTGTGGTACAATGCAACACCCAGTCGATTAATGATGGGAGATGCCGGTTCCAGAGCAATGGGGCTGTTTATCAGTATTGCTATTTTGAAGACAGGATGTCCTTTGTTGTATATTCCTGTAGCGTTGGTATTGATTCTGGACGGCGGTTTAGGCTTGTTGAAGGTATCTTTGATTCGTTTTTGCAAGATTCACATTTTGAAAAATACCAGAACACCGCTACATGATCATGTTCGTAAAGTGTGGGATTGGTCTAATACACAGACTGTGTACCGTTTTGCTATTATTCAGATTATTTTAGCGGTAGCGACCATATATGCTATCAAGTAAGGTTTTATTGAGGTAAAAATATGTTTGATCAATTGACAGCAAAAGATATTCAAAAGATGGAGGAAGAGATAGAGTACCGTAAGCTGGTGGTGCGACCCAAGGCATTGGAGGATGTAAAAGAGGCAAGAGCACACGGCGATTTGAGTGAAAATTTTGAATATTACGCGGCCAAAAAAGTCAAGAATCAGAATGAAAGCCGCATTCGTTATTTGGAAAGAATGATAAAAACTGCGCAGGTCATTTCTGATGAATCTGCTGAGGATGAAGTGGGTATGAATAACACCGTGACCGTAGAGTTTGTGGAAGACGGTATGCAGGAGGTATACAAGATTGTTACCACTGTACGGGGAAATTCTTTGGCCGGCTTAATTAGTAATGAGTCACCGTTGGGAAAGGCACTTATGAAGCATAAGGTTGGCGATGTGGTACATGTGCAGGTAAATGACGCTGTAGGATATGATGTAAAGATTGTGAAGATAGAAAATACAGTGGATGACGGAAGCGACAAAATAAGGAGTTTTTAGGATGAAAGAATACTTGCTTTTTGACTTGGACGGTACCTTGACAGACCCTAAAGTGGGGATAACCACATGTGTACAGTATGCTTTGAAATCATTTGGAATAGAGGAGCCGGATTTGGACAAGTTAGAGCCCTTTATCGGCCCGCCCCTTAAAGACAGTTTCATGCAATTCTATCATATGAGTGAGGAGCAGGCAGAATCAGCTGTAGAAAAATACAGGGAGCGCTTTAAAGATATTGGTCTATTTGAAAATGAGGTATATGACGGTATTCCGCAGATGTTACGCATGTTGAAAAGCAAAGGGATGCATTTGGCAGTAGCATCCAGTAAACCGACTGTCTATGTAGAACGGATTCTGGAACACTTTGGTATGAAAGAATTTTTTGAAGCGATTGTGGGAAGTGAACTGGATGGTCGCAGAGTAAATAAAGACGAAGTAGTAGAAGAGGCGTTGCATCAGCTGTTTGGGGACAAGACTATTGCTTATGATAAAGTATATATGATTGGGGACCGTAAATTTGACGTAGAGGGCGCCAGGGCATTAAAGGTGGAAAGTATCGGTGTAAGCTACGGATACGGAAGCTTGAAAGAGTTGCAGGAAGCGAAAGCTGATTATATCGTACAGAGTGTCAGCGAGTTGAATTATATATTGTTGCGAGAATTCAGAGAAGTAGAACCACGGGGAATTGCACAGCTGGGAGTTCCTTTTGTGGGCGCGTTGCTTTTATATACTATTTCTGCAATGTTTGGAAACAGCATTCTTTGGGCAATTGCAACCATAGTACTTGTTTTGCCATTGGCGGCAGGCTTGATAAGGCATGCCAAATACGATATGTATGTAGCACATGTGCGAAGAGATTTACCCATAGCTTATATGGTGACCATATGTACCGGCATTGCGATGCTGATAGGGGCGCATATGCTGACATCTTTAGCTGGCGGAGTGTTTGGACCTAAGATTTCGTTGACTGCGGAAATTATGGCATCCTCAGCCTTATGGAAAAAACTGATTTTTGTAGGTGTTTTGATACCTGTTTTGGAAGAGTTGGTTTTTAGAGGTGTGGTATATAATGCATTTCGGTTTAGGGCGAGACTGTCCCTTGCCATGTGTATTTCAGCCTTTCTTTACACCTTTTTTCAAATGGGACTGGAGAGAACGCCCTATTTAATTATTTTAGGTTATTTATTGGCGTATACATATGAGTATTTCGGTACCTTCTTAATGCCGGTTCTGTTGCATATAGTCTGCGGCGTGGCATGGGTACTTATCAGCCATTTTAATGTGTGCAATGCAGGATTACATAGCTGGCCCATGTGTATTGTACTATTGCTGGCAGCAATAGTGGGAATGGGTATCTTAAATAAAGAGAAGAAGATTATATAATATTGTTCATATAGTTTTTCTGCCGGTATGACTTGGGGGTCATGCCGGTTTTCTTTTTGAAAACACTGATAAAGGAGCTCTGTGAGGAGAAACCAAGCGCCAGAGAAATATCCAAATACGAAAAGTCGGAATGTTTTAACATATTTTGAGCAGTGCTTATTTTTGCATTGGTGACAAAATCCTTGATACTTGTGTGAGTCTCCTTCATAAAGAGTTTAGAAAGATATGTGGGATTCAGTCCTGTAAAGGCGGACAATTCATTTATGGTGAGTTTTTCATGAAGATGTTCGTAAATATAATCAATGCATTTGCGTATGTGTATGGAAATAATGTCCCGTTTTTTGAGATCACGCATTCGCGTTGCAAAATCAACCTGCATTTCTTCAAAAATATCCAAAACTTGCTCGCAGGAAGTACACTTATCTGCACGCTGGATATAGATGTCGCTAAGAGTATAGGCTGTATCGTGATCCAGACCGCCTTCTACACAAATACGGGAGGTAATGGCTACAGATACTACGAAATGATATATGGTATTGCGTACCGGGTCTTCAGATAACTTGCCCTTTCCGGCCAGAAAGTTCTTGCGTATTTTGGCAAAGTTTTTGCGTACTTCTTCTACGTTTCCGCTTCGGATAGTATTGTATTTTTCGAACTCACTGTGAAATGGTGTACGGGTAAAACCGGCCATCTTTTGTACATATAAATGATAGTTCAAATCTCTATTTGTATTCATAAAATCACCCCTCTTATTTATAGCACATTTTTGGTATAAAGACAACATTTTTGATATAAGGAAAAGGACCGTTTCATTATAATCATATCGATTAACAAAGAGGAGATTTGAAATGGCACAAACCTATGATTTAACAGAAGAAAAGGTTTCTAAATTAATATTACGATTTTACTTCCCGCTTCTTTTTACCAATATGTTGCAGCAGATTTATACTGTTGCAGATACCATTATTGTTGGAAAGGGCTTGGGGGATCAGGCATTGGCGGCAGTTGGAAATATGTCATCTCTGTCATTTTTGATTATGGGATTTTCCATGGGGCTGACCAATGGTTTTTCGGTTTCTATAGCGCAAGGATATGGCTCCAAAAACTATCAGGAGTTACGAAGAGTTATTGCTTCGGCCCTTAAATTATCCTTTGGTATCGGAATCGTTCTGTCAGCACTGAGTATGTTGTTCCTGCGTAATCTGCTGGGCTTTTTGCAAACGTCGAGCTTGATCATGAATGACAGTCTGACCTACGGATATATTCTGTTTGGTGGCCTGCTGGCGACATTGGCTTACAATATGTGTGCTTGTATTTTAAGAGCCTTGGGAGACAGCAGAACACCCTTTATTGCGATTATCGTGTCCTCCGTAGTGAACGTGACTCTGAATTATGTGTTTATTTTCCCGTTTCAGATGGGCGTGGCAGGCGCAGCAATTGCAACAATTATTTCGCAAATTCTTTCGGCATTTATTTGCTTTATAAAATTACGTAAAATTGATATAATCAGATTATCTGCAAATGATTTTAAATCAGATATGCATTTGAATCTTAAATTATTAATGAACGGAATTCCAATGGCAATCATGAATTCCATTACTGCAGTAGGATGTATGGTGGTACAGTATTTTGTCAACGGTTTGGGAGTTATCTATACTTCCGCTTATTCGGCATGCAGCAGATATATCAATTTGTTTATGCAGCCGGCAGCAACAGCAGGGCTTGCAATGTCTTCTTTTACCAGCCAAAATTATGGCGCCGAGAAGTACGAGAGAATTCGAGAAGGGTTACATGTCTGTCTGAGTATTGCGCTGGTATCTTATGTGGTGCTGGGAAGTGTAATGTTCTTCTTTCCCAAAGAATTGGCACTTCTTATGTTAAACGGAGAAGAATCCGTGAGTCTGGTAGTAGAATTTCTGCCGGTCTGTGGCATGATGATTTGGGGAGTGGACAGTCTTTTTGTATTCCGTAACGGATGTCAGGGCATGGGAAAACCATTGATTCCCATGATTTCAGGTGTGGCTGAAATGGTTATGAGAATAGCTGCGATTGTGCTGCTTGTGGATGTGGTAGGATTTAAGGCAACTGCATATGCAGAGGTGGCTGCTTGGATGATAGCACTGACCATGAATTTCCTAGCTTTTGAGTGGAATCTGCGTAAAGAGATGAAAGATACATGCAGTAAAAAGAGTGTGGCAGGAAAAATAAATTTTAGAGTAAGGAGAGGGTAAAGGTATGAATAATTTTAGTTTTTACAGTCCGACCGAGTTTATATTTGGAAAGGGTACTGAGAATTCTTGCGGAAAGTATGTAAAGAAGTATGGCGGAAGCAAGGTGTTGATTCACTATGGCTCAGGATCTGTAGTAAAGTCGGGATTGCTTCAAAGAGTAGAAGCTTCCTTGAAGGCAGAAGGGGTTGAGTACGTGCTTCTGGGCGGAGTACAGCCTAATCCCAGAGACACTTTGATTTATAAAGGAATTGAACTTTGCAGAAAAGAAAATGTTGATTTCATTTTGGCAGTAGGTGGTGGCTCCTGTATTGATTCAGCAAAAGGTATTGCTTTGGGCGTGCCTTATGATGGAGACTTCTGGGATTTCTATGGTACCGGAAAACCTGTGGAAAAAGCACTTCCTATCGGTACGGTACTTACCATTGCTGCAGCAGGCAGCGAAGGTTCCGGTGCGTCCGTAGTGACCAAGGAAGAGGGCATGCTTAAGCGTGATGTAGGTTCAGACTTACTTCGTGCAAAATTCTCTGTATTGAATCCGGAGTTGACACAGACTTTGCCTGCATATCAGACTGCTTGTGGTGCAACGGATATTATGGCCCATGTTTTTGAAAGATACTTCACCAATACACCGGAAGTGGAAGTAACCGACAGACTTTGTGAAGCACTTCTTTTGACCATGATAAAGGAAACTCCCCGTGTAATTGCGGATCCTAATAATTATGAGGCACGTGCAAACATTATGTGGGCAGGCACTGTAGCACACAACGATATCGTAGGTGTGGGGAGAAGTCAGGACTGGAACAGCCATGGAATTGAGCACGAACTTTCCGGATTGTATGACTGTGCTCACGGTGCAGGTTTGGCGGTGATTATGCCTTCCTGGATGGAGTTTGTATATAAGCATAATGTAATGCGTTTTGCCCAGATGGCAGTACGTGTTTGGGGATGTGAAATGAATTTTGAGAATCCGGAAGCAACTGCACTTCAGGGAATTGCAGCATTCCGTAAGTTCTTACATGAAATCGGAATGCCTATTAACTTTGCTGAATTAGGGGCAAAAGAAGAGGATATTCCGGTATTGGTAGAAAAGTTCGGGTTGGGAGATGGTAAAACCGGTGGTTTTGTATCTCTTTCATCTGAAGACATTGCAAGTATTTATCGGATTGCCGTTAAGGCATCAATTTAGTGGGGGTATACAAGAAAGCTGCGTGAAGGGTATTCACGCAGCTTTCAACTTTTATAATTATAATAATTCAATTCCTTTTTCTAAAGCTTCCTGCATAAAATCATCCGGCCACAGTGAGCACTGCACTTCGCCGATATGTGCTTTTCTCAAGAAGAACATACAAATACGGGACTGTCCGATACCGCCACCGATGGTGAAAGGTACTTCTTCGTTGATAATGGACTTCTGGAAAGGAAGCTCGGCTCTTTCCGGGCATCCTGCTTTGGCCAACTGGCTGAGCAAAGCATCCTTATCTACACGAACACCCATCGAAGATAATTCCAAAGCGATGTCAAGTACCGGATAGTAAACCAAGATATCTGCATTCATGGACCAATCGTCGTAGTCCGGTGCACGACCGTCATGAGGTTCACCGTTTTCCAACTTATCGCCAATTTGCATGATACATACGGCACCCTTTGCCTTTGTAATGTAGTATTCACGCTCCTTAGGAGTATTATCAGGGAACATATTCGCCAATTCCTGAGAGGTTACGAAGAAAATCTCAGGGGGAAGGATTTCCTGAATGTAATCATAGTGAATGGACATGTACTTCTCTGTTTTACGAAGTACTTTGTATACGTCGCGAACGGTTTCCATCAGGGTATCCAAAGTACGTTCTTCACGGGTAATAATCTTTTCCCAATCCCACTGGTCCACATAAATAGAGTGAATATTGTCCACTTCTTCATCGCGGCGGATAGCACTCATATCAGTGTAAAGACCTTCACCGGGGGTGAAACCATATTTCTTTAAAGCGTAACGTTTCCATTTCGCCAAAGACTGTACAATCTCAGCTTCGCGGGCATTCTGTTCTTTAATATCAAAATTAACGGGACGCTCAATTCCGTTTAAGTTGTCATTCATACCGGAAGAGGGATCTACAAACAGGGGAGCAGATACACGGAGCAAATCCAGACGATCTGCCAGTAAACGCTGGAAGAAATCCTTTACGGTTTTGATGGCAACCTGTGTTTCATATAAGTTCAATTGTGATTTATATCCTTTGGGTATGTATGATTTTGACATAGTCTCCTCATTTCTACGCATATTGCGGTAATTTACTACCTTACTATTTAAACTCTTTTTCTCTTGTTTGGCAAGTGTTTTCTTTAAATTCCTCAGGGCATTTTGTGAAAAACATCCAAGCAAATTAAAGAGTGCGTCCTCAGAAAGAACCCCACGCTTCAAATCCTTTGGAAGTTCGCCTCGTTCATCGGATTCGTAGTCGGACAACCATTGACCGTGTTCTATATAATCGGTAAGGGTAGATAGTTTGTAGGCCAAAGCTTCGTCATTTAAAAGTGTATCCGGATTAGGAATTGCCTCCATGGCAGTGAGCAATTCATCCATGTAGGATTCCATAAGACGGACACGTTGAATGATACTTTGGCTATTTTCATTGGAAGCCATAAATACAATGTCTCTCCCTTCAGTTCGTGATTAAAGGGATTGTAGCATTTTATCTTGAGGAATGCAATATTTATCTATATTTATTCTTGAAAATACCGAACATATGTACTATAATAAAACAAACATATGTTTGGGTGGTGGAGAATGAGTGCTTTATATAAGATATGCAAAGATAATATACAAGAAAACACAAAAATAGAAATTTTGGGAATGGGGAAAGTAAGTCAGGTACCACTCATGGAGAAGATGGGAATATTGGCGGACAGTGCCAAGTATGACGTGGCATGTACCAGCAGTGGTGTGGAGCGTAAAGGGAATGGAACTGATTTAGGGAACAGTATAAAGGCCGGTATTTGCCACAGTTTCAGCAGTGACGGCAGGTGTATTTCACTATTGAAGGTATTGATGACCAACGAATGTATTTACGATTGTAAATATTGTATTAATCGCTGTTCTAACGATGTTCCCAGGGCAACCTTTACGCCGGAAGAGGTTTGTACACTGACCATGGAATTTTATCGCAGAAATTACATAGAAGGATTGTTTTTGAGTTCCGGGATTTTAAATAATCCTACTTTTACCATGGAATTATTGTATCGTACGCTTTATCTTTTGCGATATAAGTACCGTTTCAATGGGTATGTGCATGTGAAAGCGATTCCCGGAGCAGATCCGCAGTTGATTCAAATGACCGGATTTCTGGCAGACAGAATGAGTGTGAATCTGGAATTACCTACCGCGGAGGGACTTCGGGAACTGGCACCCAACAAACATCGCAAGACCATATTAACTCCCATGCGTCAGATTCAAAACGGTATTCATGAAAACCAAAATGACCTGGTGGTATACAAACATGCACCTAAGTTTGCTTCAGGAGGACAATCCACACAGATGATTATCGGTGCTACTCCGGAGAATGATTACCAGATTCTGAATGTTGCAGAAAGTTTATATCAGAAATTTGAGCTAAAGCGCGTTTTTTACTCAGCCTTTGTGAAGGTGAATGAAGATAAATTGCTTCCCAGCTTGCCGGGAGGACCGCCCCTTTTAAGAGAACACCGTTTGTACCAGGCGGATTGGTTGCTACGGTTTTACGGATTTAAAGCAGCGGAACTTTTGGATGAAAAGAGGCCTTTCTTTAATGTTATGTTGGATCCAAAAGAGGATTGGGCGGTGCGCCATTTGGAGTGTTTTCCGGTAGAAATCAATAGGGCACCTTACGAGATGCTTTTACGCGTGCCGGGAATTGGTGTAAAAAGTGCTATGCGTATTGTCAGTGCGCGCAGAACAGCCACACTTAGTTTTGGAGATTTAAAGAAAATAGGTGTAGTATTAAAGAGAGCCATTTTCTTTATTACCTGTAGCGGTCGTATGATGTATAACACCAAGCTGGAAGAGGACTATATTGTCCGGAATCTGACCACCGACAAGGATCGAATTAAGTTTGGGAGCGACGGTATGACTTACAAACAAATGTCGTTGTTTGATGATTCTGTATTTAACAATACTGTACGACCGGAGGATTGTTATCGGGCAGCGTCGGGACAGTTTTAAAGTGGAAAGGATGAAGAAGATGGCATATATTTATCGGTGTGAAGACTCTCTGGAGGGGATTTTTACTGCTATTTACAATATTTACAGGGATAGGAGGCATTTTCAGGATACGGAGATCAGCATACAGGAGGAGTATATGCTGTTTGCTGAGTATATTCCCGTAAAAACGGATTTTGAAAGGGCATCCAAGGTAATGCGCACCTGTAGGGAAAAGTTTGGCGAAAAAGACTTTTACGGGCTTTGTATGGCTCTTGGTTCTTATGATGCAGAGAAAGCCCAGGCAGTTTATAAAACCATTGCTTATGGCCTGACAGCAAAGCCGGCTAAGGGACATTTGTTTGACCATTTGTCGGATGCTCATGTACTGAAGGCATTTAAGTTGAGTAATACTGTGTGTCGGGAATGTCACCATTTGTTGGGATTTACACGTTTCAGAGAATTGGATAATGGGATACTTTTTGCGGACATTTCGCCTAAAAATAATGTGTTGGTTTCTTTGATGGAGCATTTTTCGGATAGAATGCCTTCGGAAAATTTTGCGATTTTTGATGAGGGAAGAAAACTCTACGGAATACATCCGGCAAAAGGACA
>JAZNQI010000002.1:0-7139 GCA_045590095.1 Acetatifactor sp.
TCCTGCTTCTTACGGTATGACCGATACCATGGGTCGTATGCACTCAGACGCTCAGTTCGCAGGTTCTTCATCTGTTCCTGCTCACGTAGAAATGATGGGTCTTATCGGTGCAGGTAACAACCCTATGGTTGGTATGACTGTTGCAGTTGCAGTTGCTATTCAGATGGCTGCTGAAGAAGGAAAGTTTTAATTTACTATAAAAATTGATTAAAATATAAAGGAGAGAATAATATGAGCCCTATGATAGATAAAAAAGTTACCTGTATTATTGCGTATGGTGGCATCCTTGCAGGTGCGTTAGGTTTTGTACCGGGTGTTTTTGGTGCATTGTGTCTCTTTTTCCCATTGATTATGTGGTTACTCGCATTTTTCTGTGGTGATAAGCAAAATTCATTGCTTCATTTAAATCAATCATTAATCTTAGTTATTGTTGGATTCTTAGTTGGAATTATTGGTTTCATTTTCAGCTCTATTGAAATCCTTGGTATTATTGTAAGAATTTTCCAATTACTTGTATGGCTTGCAACTGTTGCAGGTAGTATTTGGGGATTGGTTACTGTATTTAATGGTACCGACAAAAAGATTCCTGTTCTTGGAGATATTCAGATTATTAAATAATTTAAATGCAACAAGAAAACTCCGAAGCGTTTTGCTTCGGAGTTTTTATTTGGAATATTATTGATTAATAACATTAATAATGTGTTGAACTCTTTTGTATGCACGAGAATAATTTTCTTTTGCGTAATCATCCATGCTTTCAGAGTAATTATCTTCATATATAATGTGATAACAACGAACTGCTTCGGACATATATGCTGACGACTCATCAGCAATGCTTTCCATATTATCATATTCTACTGGGAAATCAATATTAGCAAATTTTTTGAATTCGTCATTTAAAATATCCAAATAAGATAATAATTCTTTCTTGGCTGCAGCCAGTCCTGCTTCATCACCGGTAGCATTTGTTATTTTATTTATTGCGACGTCAATATCTGAAATATTGGTACAAAATGTATCTATTTCATTTTTGAATTTTACATTGCCTGATGGCGTGCTTCCGCATCCGCACAAACAAATGCAAATCATAAGTATTAAAATTCTCCTCATTTGTTCACCTCCAAAATCTCTAAAACTAATTTAACACAACAGACAATAATAAGCAATATTTTAAATCTTAAGAAATCTTGTAGATTATTCATATTTATGATAATATTGTTTGTAGTTTATTTAATAGAAGAGGATAATAATATGACAAAAGCAGAATGGTATAAATTTCTTAATACAAATAAAAATTTACTTTTTTTGGATGGTGCAACCGGTACTAACTTAATGAAAGCCGGAATGCCGGCAGGTGTCTGTCCGGAACAGTGGATTTTAGAACATCCTAAAGTTATGCTTACATTACAAAAAAAGTATGTTGAAGCAGGAAGTAACATTATTTATGCACCAACCTTTACTGCGAATCGTATTAAATTAAAGGAATATGGTTTGGAAAGCAAACAGCAAGAGTATATTCGAAATTTGGTCTCCATCTCTAAAGAAGCTGCAGGAAATAAGGCGTTGGTAGCCGGTGATATTACCATGACCGGTGAGCAACTGCGTCCGGTGGGCAAGCTAACATTGGAAGAATTAATTGATGTATATAAAGAACAGATTACATATTTGACAGAGGCCGGTGCAGATTTGTTGGTTGTAGAAACCATGATGAGCCTGGCTGAATGTCGTGCTGCAGTAATTGCTGCAAAAGAAACTTGTGATTTGCCGGTAATTGTTACTTTAACTTTTGAAAATGATAATAGAACGTTATTTGGAACCGATGCTGTCACTTCAGCAATCGTACTGGAAAAGCTCGGTGCAGATGCGGTTGGCGTCAATTGCGCAGGCGGACCTGAACAAATGCTTCCAATAATCGAAAATATGGCGAAAGTATGTAATATTCCGATTATTGCTAAGCCTAATGCCGGTTTGCCTGTTACTGACAAGGACGGAAATACCACTTATCCTATGAGTCCGGATGAATTTGCGTCTAAAATGAAAGTGCTTGCAGAGGCCGGTGCAACTATTTTGGGCGGATGTTGTGGTACTACACCGGAACATATTGCAAAATTGAAACAAACTATAACTGCTGAGATGATTCCAACCAGAAGTGTAAAGTCTAATGTTCGTTATCTGACAAGTGAAAGACAGACTCTTGCTTTTGGACTGGATGGGAATTTTCTTGTAGTCGGAGAACGTATAAATCCTACCGGTAAAAAGGCATTGCAGGAAGAATTGCGGCAAGGAAGGCTGGATAAAGTCTTGCAGTTTGCAGAAGAGCAGGAAGCCGGCGGAGCTTCTGTTTTGGACGTAAATATGGGCATGAGCGGCATTGATGAAAAAGAAATGATGCTTCGATGCGTAGAAGAGCTTCAAACTGTAACACAGTTACCTCTTTCTCTGGATTCCAGTCATGTAGATGTATTAGAAGCCGCACTTCGTGCTTATCCTGGACGTGCTTTGGTTAATTCTGTTTCTTTGGAAAAGGAAAAGTTTGAAAAATTATTGCCTCTTATTAAAAAGTATGGTGCTATGTTCATTCTTTTACCTTTATCTGACGAAGGCCTACCCAAGGATTTAGAAGAAAAAAAGCATATAATTAATACAATTTGTGAACGTGCTTTGGAATTAGGTCTTACAAAAGAAGATATTATTGTAGATGGTTTGGTAACTACAGTGGGGGCAAACAAAAACGCCGGATTGGAAACTTTAGAAACCATTCGTTATTGCAAAGAAAATAAGCTTGCTACAATATGCGGTTTATCCAATATTTCATTTGGAATGCCTGCAAGAACTCATGTAAATACTGCATTTTTAACTCTTGCAATCCGTGAAGGACTTACCATGGCTATTGCGAATCCTTCACAGGAAATGTTAATATGCGGTGCATTGGCGACAGATTTGTTAATGGCAAAGCCGGATGCAGATTTACGCTATATTGAATATGCAAACAATATGACTCCTACAGAAACAAAAATCGTAGAAAAAAAAGAAAATAAAAGCCTTAACAACAATGAGATTGTTGTCACTACTGATTTAGAGAAGATTAAAAATGCAGTAATAAAAGGAAATCGTAACGGAATTTCGGTTTTAGTCAAAGAAGCATTGGAAAATGGTGAAGAACCTCAAAATATTTTAAATAATTCACTTCTTCCGGCCATTAATCTTGTGGGCCAATACTTTGAACAAAAGAAATATTTCCTGCCGCAATTAATTGCCGGTGCCGAAACAATGAAGAATGCTATGGACATTTTAGAAGAAAAGTTGTTAGTGAATGCTTCGAATGATAATATGCCCGTTGTTGTAATTGCCACTGTAGAAGGTGATATACATGATATAGGAAAAAATCTGGTTGCTATGATGTTAAAAAATTATGGCTTCAAAGTTATTGATTTGGGAAAAGATGTACCTACGTCAGAGATTATATCTGCATGCAAAAATCACAATGCAGATATGATAGCGTTATCGGCATTAATGACTACAACCATGCAAAAAATGCGCGACGTGGTAGCGGAGGTAAAATCTGTCAACTTACCTGTCAAAGTAATGATTGGCGGAGCGGTAACAACACCTGAATTTGCTGAAGAAATCGGTGCTGACGGATATGCCAAAGATGCTGCGGAAGCAGTAAAAGTAGCGCAAAAATTACTGGGTATCTGAAAAAAGAGGTTGCCCTTCATACTTTAGTATGATAAAATCGTTCTAATTAGGATTATGTAAACAATAGGAGGAACTCCTTATGATAGGTGCAGATGCGATAATTAAATGTTTAGAAGCAGAAGGAGTAGAATACGTTTTCGGATATCCCGGCGTAGCTATTTGTCCTTTTTATAATAGTATTCTTGAATCTGATATTAAAACAATTTTAATACGTACAGAGCAAAATGCTGCTCATGCAGCCAGCGGTATGGCCAGAATGACAGGAAGGCCCGGCGTATGTGCTGTTACCAGCGGCCCCGGTGCAACAAATGTTATTACAGGTATTGCTACAGCTTATGCGGACAGCATTCCTATGATTGTTATTACCGGTCAGGTAGATAGTTCTTTACTCGGAAGTGATGTATTTCAGGAAGCGGACATCACAGGTGCAGTAGAATCTTTCGTAAAATACAGTTATCTTGTTAAAAATGTAAATGATATACCCCGTATTTTTAAAGAAGCATTTTATTTAGCTAATACAGGCAGAAAAGGTCCTGTATTAATTGATGTGCCTATTGATATTCAAAATGCTGCAATTAATAAATTCAGCTATCCTGAAGAGATCAGTATGCGTACATACAAGCCAACCATCAAAGGAAATATGGCGCAGCTTAAGAAGGTATTAAAAGAACTTGATAAAGCTGACAGACCTATTATTTGCGTGGGTGGAGGAGTGCTTCTCAGTGGCGCCAAAAACGAATTGCGTGCATTCAGTGAAAAGTATAAAGTTCCTGTTGTAAGTACCATGATGGGAATCGGTGCAATGCCGACGAAGCATCCTATGTATTTCGGTATGGTGGGTAATAATGGTAAGCCCTATGCTAATCGTGCCATGAATGAATCTGATTTGCTTATTATGGTTGGAGCCAGAGTAGCAGACCGTGCCATCAGCCAACCCGGTTTAATTACACAGAATAAGATTTTAGTACATATTGATGTAGACCCTGTAGAAATAGGAAAAAATGCTTGTCCTACCATTCCTTTGGTTGGGGATGCAAAACATATCTTTAACGATTTACTTACCATGGAAATGGAATGCGAACACGAAGCATGGTTAGAAACTTTAAATGAATATCGTGACACCATGGAAAAGAAACGTACTCCTAATCCTGACTTTGTAGATCCGGCCGCATTCATTACCAGATTATCTGAAAAAATGCATGACAGAGGTGTATATGTAGCAGATGTAGGTCAGAATCAGATTTGGTCCTGCGGATATCACATTGTAAAGGACGGAAGATTCTTTACCTCCGGTGGTATGGGAACCATGGGATATTCCATTCCTGCTGCTTTAGGTGCCAAAATTGCGGATCCTAAGCGTCAGGTAGTTGCCGTATGCGGAGACGGTTCGTTCCAGATGTCTATGATGGAGCTTGCTACCATGAAACAATTTGATGTACCCGTAAAAATAATAGTTTTAAAGAACAATTATCTCGGCATGGTGCGTCAGTATCAGCATTTTACTTATAAAGATAATTATTCTGTGGTTGATTTGAGCGGAAGTCCTAAGTTAGAAAACATTGCGGCTGCATATGACATGAAGTTCCTTCGTCTTGAAAATATGGACAATGCGGAAGCAGTTATAGATGAATTTCTTGCTAATGACGAAAGAGTTCTTCTGGAATGCTTAATTGACCCTATGGACTTAGTATAATTGGAGGTGATATGTCATGATAAAGAGAATATATCACGTATTGGTAGAAAACCGTGCCGGTGTACTTGGCAAGGTAGCCGGACTTTTCGCAAGAAGATGTTTTAATATTGACAGTTTGGTTGTTGGCGAAACCGATGATCCTAATGTTTCCTGTATGACCATTGTAAGCAGTGGTGATGAAAGAACCATTGAACAAATCGAAAAACAATTAAATAAAAAAATTGATGTTATAAAAGTTAAAACTTTTACAGAAAGCAAAAGTATCAGCCGTGAACTTATGCTTGTAAAAATCAAATATACAAAGAGTAATCGTCGTGACATTATGGAAATTTGCGAAATAATGAAAGCTGAAATCGTAGATATGTCAAAACATTACATGATGATTCAGATTTGTGATACTCCGGACAAAGTAAATTTAATGATTAATATGTTGCGTTCTATTAGTATCGTGGAAATTGCACGTACCGGAACCTTGGCTTTGTCGAAATGTATGGAGAATGATGAATAAGGTGGTTGACATTAGTACTTTAATGTACTAAAATGGTATTGTTCGGTGTCAATTAGAAATATCTGATGTATATAGGGATGACTACACTGAATAATACCAAATATTTGGAAAAGGAATTAATTATGCAGAAAAAAGTATTTCAATTATTGGTTGACAACAATCCCGGCGTTTTAAGCCGTATTTCCGGCTTATTTTCCAGACGAGGATACAGTATTGAAAGCATCACCGCAGGTGTGACTGCGGATTACAAGGTAACACGTATTACCATTGTTACAATGGGAGATGATGTGGTACTGGAGCAGATTGAGAAGCAGCTTGCCAAGCTTGTGGATGTGAGAGATATCAAGGAATTAAAACCTGACGAGTCCGTTTACAGAGAATTGGCACTCATTAAGGTAAAAGCAACACCCGAAATGCGTCAGGGTGTAATTTCAGTAGTGGATATTTTCCGTGCAAAGGTTATCGATGTTGCTAAGGATAGTTTGATTATTGAGCTTACAGGTAATCAGGCGAAAATCGAAGCATTCCTGAAGCTCTTGGAAGGTTATGAAATTTTAGAACTTGCCAGAACAGGAATTGCAGGTTTGGGTCGTGGTACAGACAATATTATTTATGCGGAAGATTAAATGTTAATTATAGGGAAACCTAACAAAATAAATTATGATTACATAAATGGAGGATGCTTAAAATGGCAAAGATTTATTATCAGGAAGATTGTAACATCTCTTTATTAGAGGGAAAAACAATCGCAGTTATCGGTTACGGTAGCCAGGGACATGCACACGCATTAAATGCAAAGGAATCAGGATGTAACGTTATTATCGGTCTTTACGAAGGCTCTAAGTCTTGGGACAAGGCAGTAAAGCAGGGCTTTGAAGTATATACTGCAGCAGAAGCAGCTAAGAAGGCTGACGTTATCATGATTCTTATCAATGATGAATTACAGGCTTCTATGTACAAGAAGGACATCGAGCCTAACTTGGAAGAAGGCAATATGTTAATGTTCGCTCATGGTTTCAACATTCACTTCGGTCAGATCGTTCCTCCAAAGAACGTTGACGTTACCATGATTGCTCCTAAGGGACCCGGACACACTGTAAGAAGTGAGTATCAGGCTGGCAAGGGTGTTCCTTGTTTGGTAGCTGTACATCAGGATGCTTCAGGTAAGGCTTTGGATAAGGCTTTGGCTTATGCACAGGCTATCGGTGGCGCAAGAGCAGGTGTTCTTGAGACAACCTT
>JAZNQI010000003.1:0-39132 GCA_045590095.1 Acetatifactor sp.
AGACGTCAGGGGAAGGCAAAAGCGTGGTTGCGGTCACCCACCTAGCATTGCTAGGAGTCAAAAGGCAGGAGCCGGCATTTTGGGCATATACGAAAGATAAAAGAGAGTTGCTTGCAACTCTCTTTTTTAAGTGATAGGAAATTGCGCGAGTACGGCGGCGACAATTTTTTAATTCTATTTCGTATGGAAGAGAATCGGAGGCGTGCATTGAAGGAACGGATAAAGTATAGACTGTTATGCGGAGCGACTATATTCATGGCCATTTTGACAGTTTTTATGATAATGGATTATGCAAAGGCAGATAGGAAACCTACCCGACCGGTTTCGGATTGTTTTTATAGTTCGGATATGACGATTGTGGATGATATGTCGAGAACGGAGGCGGCACAAGAGGAGAAAACAGATGTGCCAAAGCCTTTTAATTTAGAACGGGTAGATGCCATACGAGTATTGATTACAAATAAAGAGAACGGAAGTATATATCACGTAGATATTGAGGCGTGGAACGGAAATCATGGATATCGCGGGACAATTGAAACTATAGAAACGGATAGTGGGTATATTGTGATAAATGAATTACCGCTTGAGGAGTATTTATACAGTGTAGTTCCCAGTGAGATGCCCGCAGGTTACCCGATGGAGGCCCTAAAGGCCCAGGCGATTTGTGCCAGAACCTATGCATATTTGCATGTGTATTCACCGGCATATCCTCAGTGGAACGCGCATGTGGACGATACCACTGCCTTTCAGGTGTATCATTCGGTAGAGGAGCAGGAAAGTACCACACAGGCAGTAGATGAGACGCGCGGGATGATATTGGTTGCACCGGACAAAATGCGTTTAGCGGAAACCTATTATTACTCTACCTCCTGTGGATATGGCAGTGATGCAAAAGTATGGAGGAGTAAGTACTCCGATAACTATCCTTATATCAAATCCAAGCGTATTGCTGCAGGAAAACGGGAAAACGAAGCAGTGGAGACCATGTCGGGAGCGGGCAGTATATCCCAAAATCTTTATAATAGTGGGGAAAGTATGCAGGAAGAGTTGTTGTTTCATGAATATATTAATGCTGTTCATGAGGCAGATTATGAGGCAGGAGAAGGTTGGTATCGGTGGACTTATGCAGTAAACAATATAAATAAGTCGCATATGTTAAAGAATCTGAAAAAAAGATATGAAGCGAATCCGGAATTGGTTTTAACATTGGTGGGAGATCAATATATAAGCAGACCCATAGAAGAGCTGGAGACTTTGGTAGATCTGAAAATAGATAAGCGCGGAAACGGCGGCGTGGCAGATGAGTTGATTATTATTACAGAAAAAAATGTTTATAAGGTTATTACAGAGCTAAATATTCGCTACGTTTTAAATGACGGAAACGGAAAAGTAAAAAAGCAGGATGGAACTGCTGTTTCAATGACAACGTTATTGCCCAGTGCATTTATTGTATTGGAAAATCAATATGCAGATGGTGAAATAACAGGATATGTAATACTTGGAGGAGGATTTGGGCATGGAGCCGGAATGAGTCAGAATGCAGCTAAGGCAATGGCCACAGAAGGAATGACGGCGGAGGAAATCTTAGCTTTCTTTTTCGAAGACTGTACATTGGAAATAAGTGAAGAGGGAGTATTGTATGACTGATTCTTTGTGGGAAACATACTACACCATACGTGAGTTTTTTAAAAATATGAAAAGTGAAAATCTGAGCGCATACGCTTCCAGCACGGCATTTTTTATTTTTGTTTCATTGGTCCCAATGCTTCTTTTAATATGCGCAATTATACCATTTACACCTCTGACAAAGGAGAATCTCATACGGATTCTTTCGGATGTTGTTCCCATGAGAATGGAGGGAATGGTGGAGAATATTATTGAAAATGTATATGTGCGTTCTGCCGGTGTGCTGTCAGCGGCTGTTGTTTTGACTATGTGGTCTGCCGGTAAAGGTGTTTTGGCGGTTATTACAGGATTAAATGCAGTGAATGATGTAGAAGAAGAAAGAAACTATTTTGTGGTTAGAATATTTGCTTCTTTTTATACATTAATTATGTTATTGCTTGTCTTGGTTTCCATGATTATTTTGGTGTTCGGAAATCAATTGGTACGGATGTTGATTGCAGGAAGTCCCAGACTTCGGGTATTATTTTCCTTTTTGCTGAATTTTCGCTTCCTGTTTGTATGGGTGCTCTTAACCTTGATTTTTGCGGCATTTTACGCATATTTACCAAATAAAAAACTATCGTTTAGAGCGCAATTACCGGGAGCTTCTTTTGCTGCGGTGATTTGGAGTATTTTTTCCTGGTGCTTTTCTTTGTATGTGAGCCGGGGGAACGGATTTAACATATACGGAAGTCTTTCTATCATTGTTGTTTTGCTGTTGTGGATGTATTTTTGTTTTTATATTATATTTATTGGGGCATATATTAATAAGAGAATGGAATAGCCTCTTCATAAATTCTTTAGAAATATTTTCTTGCATATTATAAACAGATGTTGTACTATTATAGCGCTAACGAAGTTTATATATAGGAGGAGTATTATGAAAAAGAGATTATTATCAGTTCTTTTGGCAGTATCTCTTATGGCAACAGCTTTAACCGGATGTGGCGATAAGGATGATGACAAGGAAGACGAAAAAGTGGAATCTGTGGAAGATGATGATAAGGAAGCAGATGACAAAGAAGACGGAAATGATTTAGAAATTAAAACAGAGGGGCCTATTGACGATGGTATGATCGAAGTAGAAGGTGAAGTTACTGTTATCGAAGAAGATGAAGAAGAAGTAACTCCCGAAGAGCCTGAAGAGGAAGACGAGACCCCTGCAGCTGATGGTGATTGGGCAAATGCATATGATGATTATTTTTCACGCGAAGGAATCCTTAGTGATAAGATTATGCTGACCATGACTGTAGAAGAAAGCGGTATAGTAATGGATATTGCTGTAGCTACTGCAGGTGAAGATGTATATATGGCTTATGATTTTGGTACTGCTGCGTTAGATTTATATGTAGTTGATCAGGTGATTTATGCATGTACTAAGATGGAAGGTGTAGAAAGTTGGATGTATGCACCTGTTACTCCCGGTAGTGATACAGAAAGTATGTTTAGCATGACTGATACAGGTTTTGCAGATACTGAAAATGCAACTGCTTGTACATATCGTGAAGAAGTAGTAGAAAACGGCATTGTATATGATGTCCTTGACGTAGTAATTGAAGAAGAAGGCGTTACCAGTACTGCTGCATACTATGTAAACAGAGAAACACAGAAGATTGAAAAATGTGTTGTAGAGCAGGATGGCGTTGAAGCAGAATGTTTCTTCGTTGAAATTGATGGAATTACATTACCAGCAGAAGCTGCAAACGCTGTGGAAGGAACCGAAGAAGATATTATGGGTGCGTTAATCGGTGTAATGTTCATGGCTATGGGTGGCATGGAGTACTAATTCGTTAGCAAATAAAAAGACAGAGTTCCCCTTTGCCGAAGCGATTCGGTAAAAGGGGTTTTCTTTTACGAAAGCAAAAATGTATTGAACTGAACGGTAAAATATGTTATATTGTGTCCTGCATATATATATACAAAAAAATGATAAAACGGAGGAAAAAGACGTGAAGAGTAAATGGATGCGTAAAAAGTTAATGCTTCTTTTGATGGTAATTATGATGTTAGCATTGACTATGACTGCTTGTGGTTCAAGTGATGACGACGATGATGATGACGATGACAGAAAGTCAAGAAAAGAGCAGTCGGATGATGATGACGATGATGATGACGATGATAAGAAGAAGGATGATGATGAGGAAGAACCGGAAGTAACTCCGGAACCTACTCCGGAGCCTACACCTGAACCCACACCGGAACCTACTCCGGAACCTACTCCCGAACCGGTAGCGTGGGAAGATGCGTATGAGGATTACTTTGATAGTTTTGACGGTATCGTAGAAAAGAATGCCGTTCTTTATTATGAAGGTATAGAAGATGGTAACGAAATAACAGTAGCATATGGATATACTGATGGTTTTTACGCAATGGCTATGCAAGTAAATGATGCATACATTGAATATTTTGCTACAGAAGATACACTTATGTGCTATTGTGAAGCAGAGGATGATGATATAACAGCGATTACACCTATCAATTCACTTTCGGAAGTGGAAGCACTTTTTGATGTGACCGAATTATTTGGCATATTTGAAAATGTTGAATATGAAGACTATGATATGGAGTATGCATACGGAGATACAATTTACGATTGTGTTTATGCTACCGTTTACGAAGGCGGAGAAGCGTATGAAGCAAACTTTGAAATCAATCGTGAAACACAAAAAGTGGAAACGATTTCCATTTTAATCGGTGAAGAAACCGCATGGGTAGAAGTTGAATATATGAGTGACGCAGAATTCCAGGAAAATGTAGTATCAGAAATAGAGTATTATGATCCTGAGTTTTATGATGTTTACGAGATTTCTATAGAAGAAATGGCAGAAATTTACCAACTTTTCCTTGAAGCAGGAATGGGTGACGGAACCCAGGCTGATCCGGATGAAGAAGATGACACTGATGATGAAGATTGGTCTACTGCATACGATGATTATTTCAAAGATGGATTTACACTTCCGGAATCATTTGAGATTTCTACAGTTATTGAAGTAGAAGGAATGACAATTGATTATATCGTAACGGTTATTGATGGAATAACAAAGGTGAGCTATCTTGTAGACGGAGCATACGGTGTGGATGCTTATACAGATGGTGAGATTATGATTATGGGTTCTTTGACTATGCCTGAACTTGGTTGGGTAATTGGAGAATTGGAATCAGAAGACCAGATGGCAGATATTATTGGTATGGATTTTATAGCAGCACTTGCCGGTCAAACTGACGAGGTTTCTTCTGTAACATATTTGGGATCTGTGAAAGAAAACGGTGTTGTATATGATATGGTGGATGTATACGGAAAAGATGGTTCTGATCCCAGCACCGTATATATTAACAGAAGTACTCAGAAGATTTTGAAGATGGTTGCTGAAGAAGACGGAATGGAAATGGTATTCATGTTTGATGAGTTTGATGAATTTGATATTCCTGATGAAGCTTATGATTCTGAAGAGGTTACGGTAGAGGAGCTTGCAACATATTATTCTGAATCAATCGTAGCTTGCGTAGCAAAAGCTATGGGCATTGAGTATTAATTCGGAAGCAAATATTGTGGATTTGCTCCTTGAACCAAATTACACCCTTGACATTCCATGTGAAATCGAGTATGATACATAAAAATGTAAAAGCATTGAAGGTGCATAGTAAAGCGTCATTTTCTTTCAGAGAGAGGGAGTCACCGGCTGTAAGCTTCCTTAAGTTCAGATGAATGCTTGAATTTCCCACCGGAGCTGTTTGGATGAAGTTTAAAGTAGTCTGAAACGTGAGTGCGCGTTAAGCATGTTGAGTGCCTGAGTATTTTACTTGGGAAAATGGGTGGTACCGCGGAGTATATTCGTCCCTTGCATAGTTAAAATCTATGCAATGGGACGATTTTTTATTGCAAAGAAAGGAAGAATACTATGAATGCAAATTTAGAACTGATTAAGCAGGAGATTATTTCCGGCGCGGAAGAATTGAATTCTTCTAAAGAAGTGTATGAATTCAAAAAGAAATTTTTGGATGGAAAGACCGGTAAAATCGGTCTGTTAATGAGAGAGATGAAGAATATCGCCCCCGAAGAGCGTGCCGCTTACGGTAAGGGTGTGAATGAATTAAAAGAGTGGGCGCTTGAATTTTTGGGCGGTTTGGATGAAAAGATGAAAGCCAAGGAATTGCAGGCTCGTTATGAAGCTGAAAAGATTGATATTTCTTTGCCGGCAGTAACCGTGGCAGAAGGAAATCTACATCCAATTACGTTGGTACGTAACCAGATTATTGATATTTTCGCAGGTATGGGCTTCGAAATATTCGAAGGTACTGAGATTGAAACCGATTATTATAACTTTACTGCACTGAATACACCGGAAGACCATCCGGCAAGAGATATGCAGGATACCTTCTATTTATCACCTGAGTTCCTGCTCAGAACCCAGACTTCTGCAGGACAAATTCATGTTATGGAGAAGCAGCAGCCACCTATCAAGATTTTATCTCCCGGTAAGGTATTCCGTTCCGATGATGATGCTACCCATTCTCCGATGTTTACTCAGATGGAAGGTTTGGTAGTGGACAAAAATATTACTTTGTGTGACTTGCAGGGTATGTTGGATGAGTTTGTAAAGAAGATTTACGGGGAAGATACCAAGACTCGTCTTCGTCCTTCTTACTTCCCTTTCACAGAGCCTTCTGTAGAAGTAGACTGTAGCTGTTTTGAATGCGGCGGCAAGGGATGTAAACTTTGCAAGGGTACCGGCTGGATAGAGATTTTGGGCGCAGGTATTGTTAACAACAAGGTGCTTGAAAACTGTGGTATTGATTCAAATGTATACAGTGGTTTGGCATTTGGTATCGGTATTGAGCGTACCGCAATGTTAAAGTATGGTATCAACAATATTAAATTGTTGTTTGAATCAGACGTTAAGGTACTTGGTCAGTTGAACGACAAATAAGCAAATAGACTATAGAAAGGTTTGGTAAATAGATATGATAGCACCATTGAGTTGGTTAAAAGATTATGTAGATATTGATATTACCCCCCAGGAACTGGAAGAAAAGCTTTTTTCCTGCGGATTTGAAGTAGAGGAATTGTATGAAGTAGGCAAGGACATCAGCAAGGTTGTGGTAGGTCATGTGTTGGAGTGTGAAGCCATTCCCGATACGCATTTGCATGTATGTAAGGTAGATTGCGGCGAACACGGAACCTTCCAGATTTGTTGTGGCGCAGACAATGTATGTGCAGGCGGTAAGTTCCCTGCAGCATTGGTAGGAGCAACCGTATACGCTACCGCAAAGGATCACAAGACTGTAGAAGGTGTGATGACCATCGGTAAAGGTAAGCTTCGTGGCTTCGAATCCCACGGTATGCTCTGTAGCGGAGTGGAACTGGGTGTTAGTGAAGATATGTATCCCGGTGCCGGTTATAACGGACTTTTAGTACTTCCGGAGGATGCACCTGTAGGTGCTGATGTAAAACCTATTTTAGGTTTGGATGACTGGATTTTCGACATTGCTATTACTGCAAATCGTCCGGACTGCCAGAGTATCGTAGGTATTGCACGTGAAATCGCTGCAGTATTGGAGAAAGAATTCAAGGCTCCTAATTTGAGTTATACAGAGAGTGATGTGACTTTGGACAATTTCAAGGTAACTGTGGATTGTCCCGAGCTTTGCCCCAGATACAGCGCACACTATGTGACAGATGTAAAGATTGAAGAGTCTCCTGCATGGATGAAGCGTCGTCTGGCTTTGGTTGGTATCGGTGCCATTTCCAACGTGGTAGACATCACCAATTATATTTTAAAAGAGCTTGGTCAGCCCATGCATGCTTTTGATTACACCACCTTAGAGGGGGATGCCATCAATGTGCGTCGTGCGAAGGATGGCGAGAAAATCGTTACTTTAGATGAGACAGAACTGACTTTAACTACTGAAAATATGCTGATTTGTGACGGTGTGAAGCCGGTTGCATTGGCCGGTGTCATGGGTGGCCTGAACTCTGAAATCAAGGATACCACCAATACCGTATTATTTGAGTCTGCAAAGTTTGCTCGTGACAATATCCGTCGTACTTCCAGAAGCGTAGGTAAGTCTTCAGACTCCAGCGCAAGATATGCTAAGGGCGTGGATGAATACGCAACTGTTATGGCGATGAAGAGAGCCCTTCACTTAATTGAAGAATTAAATTGCGGTAAGGTTTCCAAGATGCATGTGGATGTAAATGTAGGAAACAGCGTTGAACCTAAGGAGCTTTCCGTAAGTATCGCAAAGGTAAATGCAGTACTCGGTATTACCGTTCCTAACGATGATATTATACGTATTATGACCAATTTAAACTTCCAGCCCAAGGTGGACGGAGATACTTTGACATTGCAGATTCCGGCTTATCGTGAGGATATGGAAACTTACCAGGATGTAGCGGAAGAAGTTATCAGAATGTATGGTTATGAGCATATTGTACCTACTTTCTTAGCAAGTGCACAGGTAACCATGGGTGGTGAAAATACACAGCAGAAGACGGAGATGCGCATTAAGAAGGCACTTTGCAGTGTGGGCGCGCATGAGTGTATTCATTATTCCTTCTTCTCACCCTCTGATTTGGATTTGTTGAGACTTCCTGCAGATGCGCCTGAACGTACTGCTATCTGTATTATGAACCCTATCAGCGAAGAATTATCACTCATGAGAACTACATTGGCAGCATCTATGATTAATGCAGTAGTTCGTAATCAGAAGAAGGGTAATTTGGAAGGCAGATTGTTTGAAATTGCAAAGAAGTTCATTCCTAAGGCTTTGCCTTTAACAGAGTATCCGGATGAGCGCCAGACTTTATGTGTAGCGACTTTCGGTACAAAGGAAGACTTCTTTACCATGAAGGGTATGGCGGAGAAGGTGGCAGAAGTGCTTCATGTGAAGTTTACTTATGCAAATACACAGAATACTTTCTTACATCCTTTCCAGACTGCAAGCATCAGCTGTGAAGGTGTAGAAATCGGATACTTTGGTAAATTGGCTTATGATATTGCAGATGAATGTGATATGCGTGTGCCTATGTATATTATGGAGATTGATCTGGAGGCACTGACTCCTTACTACGGCAAAAAAGCTATGTTCACACCGCTTCCCAAGTATGCGGAAGAACAGCGTGATTTGGCTATCGTAGTGGATAAGACTGGGACCTGTGGCGAAATTGTGGATACCATGAAGGCAGCTTGTAAGTATATCACCAGCATTAAGTTGTTTGATATTTACGAAGGAGCTCAGATTGGGGAAGATAAGAAGAGTATGGCATTTACCGTATTGTTCACACCCAAGGATGAGGCATTTACAGGAGAATCCGTGGATGGTTTCGTAAAGAAGATTCTGAAGCAGATGAATAAGAAATTCGGTGCAGAACTTCGTAGTTAAGTGTTTGTGAGCTACGTACCGTAGCTGACGGCGAAACAGAAGAACATATTGAAAAACACGTTAAAATGGGGTATGATATTCATATTGAGTATCATACCTTATTTTTTAGAAAGAGAGATTGAGACATGGAAAGAAAAAACGCATGGGAAACCTATGATAAGAAGCAATTAAAGGCTTTGGAAAAGTTGAACGCTGATTACAGAGCATTTCTGGATAATGGTAAGACGGAGAGAGAATGCATCGATGTTATTGTAAATACCATTGAGGCAGAGGGATATAAAGAATTAGAGACT
Source organism: Acetatifactor sp. (assembly GCA_045590095.1). Lineage (GTDB taxonomy): Bacteria > Bacillota > Clostridia > Lachnospirales > Lachnospiraceae > Acetatifactor. The sequence goes on from JAZNQI010000003.1 coordinate 9,342, forward strand.
CTGATTGAAAAGGGCGAAGAGATTAAGCCCGGTGACAAGGTATACAGTGTGTGGATGAATAAGTCTATTGCTATGTATCATATCGGCAAGAAACCTATGACTGACGGTATGAATATTTTGGGCGCACATATTGACAGCCCCCGTATGGATGTAAAGCAGAATCCTTTATATGAGGATAATGGTTTCGCTTATTTGGATACCCATTATTATGGCGGTATTAAGAAATATCAGTGGGTGGCACAGCCTTTGGCACTTCACGGTGTGGTTGTGAAAAAGGACGGTACCACTGTGGAAATCAGTATTGGTGAAAATGATGATGATCCGGTATTCTTTATTTCCGACTTGTTGATACACTTGGCAGGTGAGCAGTTAGAAAAGAAGGCTGCAAAGGTTATTGAAGGGGAAGCTTTGGATTTGATTATCGGTAATAAACCTTTGGTAATCAAGAAAGATGAAAAGGCAGACAAGGGTGCAGAAGAGTCAGAAGCAAAGGCTAAGGCCAAAGAGGGCGTAAAGGCAGGCGTGCTGGAAATTCTGAAGGCAACCTATGATTTTGAGGAGGAAGATTTCCTTTCTGCAGAAATTGAAGTGGTTCCTGCCGGCAGAGCCAGAGAAGCAGGTTTGGACCGCAGCATGATTTTGGCTTACGGACAGGATGACAGAGTGTGTGCATTTACTTCCATGCAGGCTATGTTGGATGTAAAGAAAGTGGACAGAACCATTTGTTGTATTTTGGTGGACAAAGAAGAAATCGGTTCCGTAGGTGCTACCGGTATGCAGTCTAAGTTCTTTGAAAACTCAGTGGCAGAGCTTATGAACCTTATGGGACAGTACAGTGAGCTGAATATGAGAAGATGCCTGTCGCGTTCCTGCATGCTTTCTTCTGATGTTTCAGCAGGCTATGATCCTTCTTTTGCAAGCTATTTTGAGAAGAAGAACAGTGCATTCTTAGGTCGAGGTATGGTTCTGAATAAATTTACCGGCGCCAGAGGAAAATCAGGCTCTAATGATGCTAATGCAGAGTATATTGCACATATTCGTGATATTTTTGACAGACGCGGTGTTAACTTCCAGACTGCAGAGCTTGGCAAGGTAGACGTGGGCGGCGGCGGAACCATTGCGTACATATTGGCATTGTACGGCATGAACGTTATCGACAGCGGTGTGGCAGTGATGAATATGCATGCACCTTGGGAAGCGACCAGCAAGGCAGATGTATATGAAGCATATCGCGGATATCTGGCATTTATTGAAGAGGCAACTATCTAATGACAAGTTTAAAGAAATCGGATTTTTATTTTGACTTACCGGAGGAATTGATTGCACAGGATCCTTTGGAAGACCGTTCTGCTTCCAGATTATTGATGCTGCAAAAAGATTCCGGTGAAATAAAGCATGAAATATTTAAAAATATAATAGAGTATTTACAAGAGGGAGACTGTCTGGTATTAAACAATACCAGAGTCATTCCTGCCAGACTCTTGGGTGAAAAAGAAGATACCGGAGCTCACGTGGAGGTACTTTTGTTAAAACGTCATGAGGCAGATGTGTGGGAGACCCTGGTTCGTCCCGGCAAAAAATGTCGTCCCGGAAGCAGATTGTCTTTTGGAAACGGATTGTTGAAGGCGGAAGTATTGGAAGTTGTAGAAGAGGGAAATCGTTTGGTGCGTTTCGAGTACGAAGGCATTTTTGAGGAAGTGCTGGATAAGCTGGGAGAAATGCCCCTGCCGCCCTATATTACACATAAATTGCAGGATAAGAACCGCTACCAGACCGTGTACGCTAAGTACGATGGTTCTGCGGCAGCGCCTACAGCGGGACTACATTTTACCCCGAAGCTTCTTGCTGATATAGAGGCAAAAGGTGTAAAAATTGCGTATGTGACATTACATGTGGGTTTGGGAACCTTCCGTCCTGTAAAAGAAGAGAATATTTTGGACCATCATATGCATTCAGAGTATTATCAGGTATCGGAGGAAGCAGCGAATATCATTAATAACACAAAGAAGTCCGGAGGACGAGTGATTTGTGTGGGTACCACCAGTTGTCGTACTGTAGAAAGTGCATCTACGGAGGATGGCGTGATTCATGCGGGATGTGACAATACAGAGATATTTATTTATCCGGGGTATCAATTTAAGGTGTTGGACTGTTTGATTACCAATTTCCATTTGCCGGAGTCCACCTTGGTAATGTTGGTATCGGCTTTGGCAGGTCGTGAGAATGTATTAAAGGCGTATCAGGAGGCAGTAGAAGAAAAATATCGTTTCTTTAGTTTTGGAGATGCGATGTTTATTTACACAAACTCTTGAGTTTAAAGAATACGTATGGTAAAATGTACTAGTATTGAGTTGGGTAGTACAAATCGCGAAGCGGTTTATTGGGAATAAAGGGATAAGCAATAAAGGGGGCAAAGGCCATGCAAGAGAGAAGAAAGAGTAAAAGAACAGAACTTCATTCCGTTTTGGTAATGAAGCGTTTGGATAATCAGGATGAACAGGAAGTTACCATTGAGATAAACGATATATCCAAAACCGGTGTTGGTTTTGTTTGTGAAGAACCATTGGCAATCGGTAATGTATATGAGTCTTATTTGACCATTTGGACAAAGGAAGTACTTCATGCATTTCTGCGTATCGTACGTATTGAAATGATAGATGGCAATTTCCACTATGGAGCTGTATTTATCGGAATGCCGGAGATGGATGCAGCCAGAATTGAAGTTTACCAGACCGTAAATGAGGAAGGAAATAATGCGTAAAAAAAAGATAGTGGTTAGTTCCATAGCCACTATCTTTCTTATTTTGTTATATTCTTTGATATTTTCTTTTTCTGAGCAGGATGGAGAGACTTCCGGCGGTTTGAGTCGGTTGATTTCCGAGAAATGTGTGGCTTTTTTAAACTTCCTTTCCGGTAGGAACTGGACTGAGTTTGTGATGAATGGCTTGGTAGACTATTTTGAGAATCCGATTCGAAAGATTGCCCATTTTTGTGAATACGCATTGATGGGAGTGCTTTTGTTTGGAATTTGGTATCCTTGGGTCGGTTTGAAAAAGGGAGGAAAGAAACGCATTCCTTTGTTAGTGAAAATTGTAATTCCATGGGTGTTTGTTTCGGCGGCATTGGATGAGATGCATCAACTTTTGGTGCCGGGCAGATGCGGAAATATTTGGGACGTTTTATTAGATACGGCAGGAGGATGCTTCGGACTGTTCTGCTGTATATGGGGAGTGAAATATATGTTTAGTGCGAAAAAAAGAGAACTTGCATATGCAAAGTCGAATTTTAATGAAGTGTTGCATACGACCTTGAATCCGGGAGGACCGGGTGTGGTACGCATTCATTTGGTGCCTCCTAAGGTGACAAAAAAGAGACTTGCGCCGGGTGTGGCAATTATTAACGGTCAGGATGTAATTCCGGTTAACCGTTCCTGGTGTATTCTTTTGGCAGAGTTTATTCGTCAGGTAAATAAATATGCCGGCCATGAAGTAAACGATGCAGATGTAGAAAAGATATTGCTGGATACTTGTGAGAGCGTAAATAAAATTTATCCGGGCGCCAAAGAAGAAGTAATGAGAGATGATATTTTCAGAATGATGACAGCTTTTACTCAAATTGCCCGTGGTGAGGAAGTGGCTGAAGATATCGGCTATATGAGTCTGGGGGATTATGCGGAGTTTATGCGGGCACCCCACAGAATGGATTTGATGGTGAGCGCAATGACCAGAAATGGGGCATGGCATTGCAATCAGAAGTGTATTCATTGTTATGCGGCAGGACAACCGCAGGCAGAGGAAAAGGAACTTGCGACCAAAGAGTGGAAGACTATTTTGGATAAATGCCGGGCAATCGGTATTCCTCAGGTGACCTTTACCGGCGGAGAACCCACCATGCGTGAAGATTTGCCGGAGTTAATTGCATATGCTAAGTGGTTTGTGACCAGACTGAACACCAATGGCGTAAAGCTTACCAAGGAGTATTGCGAAGCCTTGAAACAGGCAGAATTGGACAGTGTGCAAATTACCTTTTATGATGTAAAGGAGGAAGTACACAATCAGTTGGTGGGTGCTTCTAATTATGATAAAACAGTGGAAGGTATCCGCAATGCCTTGGAAACCGGGCTGAACCTGAGTATCAATACTCCACTGTGCACCTTAAATAAGGATTATGTGGCTACGTTGCGTTTTTTGAAAGAAATGGGTGTAGAATATGTAACCTGTTCGGGGCTGATTACTACCGGTAATGCGACTATGGAAGCTTCGACCAATACCCAATTGAGTAAAGAAGAAATCAAGGAAGTGCTGAAAGCTGCTGTGGAATATTGCTATGCAAACGGAATGGAGATAAGTTTTACTTCGCCGGGTTGGATAGAAGAAGACTTCTTTAAAGAATTGTCTATCAGTACACCGAGCTGCGGAGCCTGCTTAAGTAATATGGCAATTACGCCGGGCGGCAATGTGGTGCCTTGCCAGAGCTGGCTTACCAGCGATGTTTTGGGACATATGTTGCGGGATGACTGGGAAAGCATCTGGAACAGTGACAAATGCGTAGAACGTAGAGAATATTCTGCAAAGATGCAGGGCGAATGCCCCCTTAGAAGGAGGTAATCAACTATGAAAAAATTATATAGTTTGTTACTGGCCGGTGTTATGGTGTTTGGCATGTTTTTTCCTTGTTTGAAGGTGAATGCCGGGGATGCCACTGATAAAATTATCAATTATGAGATTGATATTACTCCAAGAGAGGATGCCTCTTTGGATATAGTATACACCATCGAGTGGAAGGTACTTGAGTCAGAAAAGGCGGGACCGCTTACCTGGGTAAAAATAGGTCTTCCCAATAAACATGTAGATGAAGTGACTGCGTTATCCGACAATATTGATGAGATTGAGGTAGCCAAAGGTGGCGAGGTTTTTGCCGAAATTTACTTTGAAGATGAGTATGAAGAAGGAGATGTGGTTGAATTTTCTTTTTCCATTCATCAGGATTATATGTATCGTATGGATGGCGATGAGTATGCCGTTTATGAATTTACACCGGGCTGGTTTGATGATATTGAGGTAAAACATCTGAGTATATGGTGGAACGGTGAAGAGGCAGAGGATGTTTCACCCAACACAGAGTATTCGGTTTTTGGCTCTTATATCTGGATTACCGAATTGGAAGAAGGCGAAAAGTTTACTATTGAATTGACCTACCCGTGGGAAGGGGTGTATGATTTTTCAGAAGAAAGGACAGCATCCGACGATAGTGTTGCGGCATTGATTGCAATATTCGTGCTTATTGGCATAGTGATTGTTGCGATTGTTGTTGCTGTTTTAAAGAAAAATGATTACAAAGACGGAAGCGGATTCGGCAGTAGCGGAACCAGAGTGACGAGGGTAGGAACCTATCACAGGTCGTGTGTAAGCTCCTGTGCATGTGCATGTGCTTGCGCCTGTGCTTGTGCCGGTGGCGGAAGAGCGGGTTGTACAGTGAAGGATTTTTACAATACCAATTTAAAATTAGACCAATTAAAGAAAAAGAAAGCTGTAGAGTAATCTACAGCTTTTTCTCATATATAAGATAACTTCTCTGATTTAACAGTTCTTTTGCTTTTTCAATGGCTGCCTCATCGTAAAACTCCAAACGAAGAGCACCATATTCCTGCTCGCGGTTGTGAGTAATGCCGATGTTTTTTATATTGATACCATTTACCGCCAAAATAGTGGTAATGGCTGCCAAGGAACCGGCCTGGTCGGCAATATCCACTGTCAGTACGTAAGAGCGTTTGATCGGACCGCTGGAAGCATCAATAAAGGAATCACGATAAATTCTGGCAGTATCAAAGAGTTGATAGAGGTTATCCTCGTGATGTGCTTCCAATTGTGTACGAACATTTTGCAGGGAAGCAATATAATCATCCAAAAGCTTGGAGATATTTTCAGTGTTGGTTAGGCAGATTTGCTGCCACATCTGTGCGCTGGAAGAGGCGATACGGGTAATATCCTTAAAACCGCCTGCGGCTACCATTTTCATAATGCCTTCTTCAGAATCGCTGTCACGTACCAGATTAACTAAAGAAGCAGCAATTACATGGGGCAGATGACTGATGGCAGCGGTTACGTAATCGTGCTGCCTGTAGTCCAATATCAAGGGGATAGCACCAGTTTGTATGACCAGCTCACGGTAATCTTCTAATTTTTCTGCAGAAGTTTCCGGAGTGGGGGTTAGGATATAGTAGGCATTTTCCAAGAGAGAAGCTTTGGCGTTGGGATAGCCGAAGCGCTCACTGCCTGCCATGGGATGGCCGCCGATGAATTGCTTTTCCAATCCGGCAGCTTTTATATGCTCGTGAATATTGGATTTCACACTTCCTACATCTGTCAGGGTGCAATTGTCGCTTATGATGTTTTTGACTGCTTGCAGATTAGCGTCATTTTTTTGCACCGGAGCGCATAAGAAAATATAGTCGCAGTTTGAGAAATTTTGGTCGATGACAGACGTTACCACATCTGCAATGCCTTCAGCAGCTGCCAGATTCAAAGTTTCCGCGTTTATATCATAGGCAGTAATGTGAATATCCTCTATATTTTTTTTCAATGCTTTGGCAATGGAACCTCCGATGAGTCCCAAGCCTATAAAACCTATATGTAAGTTTTTCATAAATCCTCCGAAAGTTTAATGCATCCGAGGTGCGGAAGGAGCTTTGCGGCATCCATAGCTGGCAACCGACGGAGCAATGATGGAACATAATAGTTTGACATGAACACTATATCACTTTAAAGCAAAGAAGTCAACGGCTTGTGTGAGGATTTGAAAGTTTGGAGTAGGAGACCGGAAGGGGCGGGAATCAAGAGAAAAATAATATAATGGAAGCTTATATCGGAGAAGTGTCAGGGAACATGGCGCCCGAGAGAGATAAAGAAGCATAAGAGGTGTGTTGGGGAGTGAAGATATTGATAATTTTATATATATTATAAAAATGTGTGCAAATTTAACAATTTATCTTGTAAAATGTCCGATAATTTAGTAAAATACCCTTATGGGGTAATAGGTATTACGAATTTGCTTTGGCGAATGTACCCAAATTACATCTATATTGGAGGAAGACATATGAATATTTACACAACTGACAAAATTCGTAATGTGTGTTTGCTGGGACACGGTGGAAGCGGTAAGACCAGTTTGGCAGAAGCGATGGCTTATTTATCAGGAATTACTTCCAGATTAGGTAAAGTGTCTGACGGAAATACCATTAGTGACTATAGTAAAGAGGAGCAGAAGAGAAAATTTTCTATTAGTACATCTGTAATTCCTATTGAGTGGGAAGGATACAAGATTAATATTTTAGATACACCCGGTTATTTTGACTTTGTTGGTGAAGTAGAAGAAGCTATGAGTGCTGCAGGCGCTGCAATTATCGTGGTAAACGGTAAGGCAGGTGTGGAAGTCGGTACCATTAAGGCTTGGGAACTTTGCGAAAAGTACAAATTACCCAGAATTATTTATGTATCCAACATGGACGTTGATAATGCTTCCTTCCGTCAGGTAGTGGAAGACATGACCAATCTCTTCGGTAAAAAGATGGCTCCGTTCCATTTGCCCATCCGTGAAGATGAGAAGTTCGTAGGTTACGTAAATGTTATCAGTGAAACTGCAAATCGTTGGGTTGGTAAGGAAGTTGTTCCTTGTGAAATTCCTGAATATAATAAGGCTAATTTGCAGATTTGCCGTGATACTTTGATGGAAGCTGTTGCAGAAACCAGTGAAGAGTTTATGGAAAGATACTTCAGCGGTGAAACATTCTCAGAAGCAGAAATCCGTGCAGCGCTTCGTACCAATGTTTGGGACGGTAGTATCGTGCCTATGACTATGGGTTCCAGCACTATGATGCAGGGCGTTTATACCTTGATTGATGATATTATCAAGTATGTTCCTTCACCTGAGAACAGAGAAGTAAAGGGTATCAACTTAAAGACAAACGAAATCTATAATGCAGATTATGACTTCTCTAAGGCAAAATCAGCATACATTTGGAAGACTATCGTGGATCCTTTCATTGGCAAGTACTCTTTGATTAAGGTGAATTCCGGCGTACTGAAGACCGACGATTTGATGTACAACGTAGATAAGGAAATTGAAGAAAAGATTGGTAAGATTTATGTGCTTCAGGGCAACAAGCCTATCGAAGTAAGTGAACTTCATGCAGGTGATATCGGTGCTTTGGCTAAATTGACTGCGGCAAGAACCGGTAACAGTTTGTCAACCAAGGCTACTACCATCAAATATGGTAAGGCTGAGATTTCCACTCCTTATACATATATGAGATATAAGCCCAAGAATAAGGCTGATATCGACAAGATTTCACAGGCACTTCAGAAGATGTCTCATGAAGACCAGACACTGAAGGTTGTGAATGATGCTGAAAATAAGCAGACTTTGATTTATGGTATGGGCGACCAGCATTTGGATATCGTAGTCAGCAGACTTCTGAATGAATACAAGGTGGAAGTGGAATTGACAAAGCCTAAGATTGCATTCCGCGAAACCATTAAGAAGAATTCCGATGTAGAAGCTAAACACAAAAAGCAGTCCGGCGGACATGGTCAGTACGGTCATGTAAAGATGCGCTTCAGTCCTTCTGATGATTTAGAAACACCTTTCGTATTCGAACAGGAAGTTGTAGGCGGTGCAGTTCCCAAGAACTACTTCCCGGCAGTAGAAAAAGGTTTGCAGGATTCCATGGACAGAGGACCTTTGGCTGCATATCCTGTAGTAGGCGTTAAGGCTGTTCTTTACGATGGTTCTTACCACCCTGTAGACTCTTCTGTAATGGCATTCAAGATGGCTACTATTCAGGCTTTCAAGAAGGGCTTCATGGAAGCACATCCAGTACTGTTAGAGCCTATCGCAAGCTTGAAGGTAACAGTGCCTGATTCTTATACAGGTGATGTTATGGGCGATTTGAACAAGAGACGCGGTCGTGTACTTGGTATGAATCCTTTACCAGGCGGCAAGCAGGTAGTAGAGGCTGAAATTCCTATGAGTTCATTGTTCGGTTATTGTACGGATCTTCGTTCCATGACCGGTGGACGCGGCGAGTATTCTTATGAATTTGTAAGATATGAGCAAGCACCCAGTGATGTTCAGGAGAAGGAAGTGGCAGCAAGAGCAGCGAAAGTTGCAGAGAACAATATTGAAGATTAATTTCAGAATATTTTTAAGGGCATCCGTTTCGGCGGATGCCCTGTTTTTGTACAAAATAGATTAGCGCGGGATGGGGTTCGGCAGGGAAGCGGATCGGCGCGGGACGTGGTTCCGCAGAGGCTTGGATTGGCGCGGATCAGGATTTTTTGCGCATTAGTTCCTCCATCTTATCCAGTTCTTCCTTGGTGGAGTATTTCTTGATTGCCTGAATGCAGGCATTTAATTCGACTTGGGAAAATGTTATATTCTGTTCTTTGGCGCGTTTCATCATGGGAAGAATAACGCGCATCATCTCTTTTTGGGATTTACCGTGACCGTTTGTGAACAATTGAGCAGCAAAATCAAGCTTTTCCTGCGGAATATTTTTTACAAGGTCGTCGTTCATCCATGCAGGACGAGTGAACCTGGAAGTTTCGTCGTTTTGTTTCACTTTATTCTCCTTTCGTTGTGTTTGTATTAAATAAGGTGCTGAATTGGGCTAAAAGTTCCGGGGAAAAGCCGGGCGGGAAGCTCATGCCTTCCGGAGAACCGAAGCCGGGCGGGAAGTTCATGCCTTCCGGGGAACCGAAGCCGTCGGGAAACAGTTCCTTCATCATTTCGAACATTTCCATCATATCTTTCATGTTATGAAATGTTTGTATCATATTGCGCATCTGTTGGATGTTTTGCTTTTCGGCAGGTGAACAGTAGGGAAGAAGATTATCCCACATGGCATCTGAATCGAAAGACTCATTTGCAGAATTGTTTTGACCGGCAGATAATCCTTGTGGGTGTCTGGTAAAATACTGAAGGGTGTATTGCAATTCCAGATATTTTATGTAGACAGCAATACTTTTTTGAAAAGATGTAGGCAAAAATGGCAGAATAATTTTCATCATACATATTCGATTGTTGGTAAAGAGAGTGTCAAAAATCGCAATACCGTCCTGATTGTTTTCTGCCATGGGATGCTCCTTGAAGAATGGTCTTTATTTAGTGTATTTGAAGTTGTGTGTTTTTATGAAAAGCTAATAGAAGGATTTGCGAAAAAACAGGCCCCTTACGGGACCTGTTTGCGCAGGCTGTTAACAGCAACCGTTGTTATTGCCGCCACAGAAGCAAGAGATAAGAAGAATCCAGATCAACCATTCGCAGCTGTTGCCGTTGTCGCAACCGCATCCGCCGTTGTTGCCGCCTAAGATTCCGCCGCCGCATCCGTTGCCGTTGCCGCCACAGCAGCTAAGCAAAAGGATAATCCAAATCCAACTGCAGCAACCGCTGCCGCCGAAGAAAGAAGAATTATTATTGCAGGAATTGCATCCGCAGTTAGTAGCTGTCAAGTCACTCATGATAGTGCCTCCAAATTTTTTTTATACTTCATAGTATGCGAAACAGAAAAAAGTGTTACAAAAGAAATTTTAGAGTGGTTTTATGATTTGGGTACGTATAGCTGGAGAAATATGCAGAGTACTATCTGTTCGATTTGCAGGTCGAATGGCGGGGGAGGCAGATAGAAATGGGTGTATAGTGGAATCTATCTGGCAACATGATGTTTGAGAAGAATGTAATACATATATAGAGAATGTGTAATGGAGAACTATCTGTTATCTGTAGAAATGAGGAGCTTTCGGAGCACATGATGAGCAGGAATGAAATAATAAAAAATACAACATATAGAAAAAAGCTTGCAATAATTCGTATATATAGTAAAATGTATATAGTAAGGTGAGATTAGTCTGCACATATTTAGGGCAGAGTTACATAGATGTGGGAGTGTTTTATGGCAAGTACCCGAAAAACAGGTAATGAGAGGGCTCGTGTGGGCGCAAATCCGGGAAGCAGTACTCGAAACAGTAGCGACGTAAATGCGAGAAGCAGTGCTCGAAAAAGTAGCGACGTAAATGCAGGAAGCAGTACTCGAAACAGTGTTACTACGAGTGTGAGAAATGGTGCTCGAAGAGGCGCGGATACAAATGAGGATAGAAGAGCTCAAAAGAAAAAAGAAGCCTATGAGGCACAGGTAGAGCAATATGTACAGGAAGCATTAAAGAAACGGGAGCGAAGACGCAGGATAATGATTCTTTTGTGCAGTGTGGTTGCAATCGGATGCTTGATATATGTGGGCAGATATTCCTATGAGGACTATAGAACGAAGAAAAATTATGAAGAGATGGCGGAATTGAAGGATACACCGCCCAAAGGTCAGATTGCCGCGGGACAGGATGATTCGCCGGTAATTCATTACACAGATTCGGATAAAGAAGTGCCGGAAGTGCTGGATGAATATAAAAATTTATTTAATATGAACAAAAAGCTAATCGGATGGCTAAAAATTGACGATACAATAATAGACTACCCCGTAATGCAGACATATGATAATGAATACTATTTGGACCACAATGTAAATCAGGAAAAAGACCGTAACGGAGCGCTGTTTCTGGACAAAGATTGTGATGTGATTAAGCCCAGTACCAATTTGATTATTTACGGACACCATATGAAAAGCGGGCGTATGTTCGGCAATTTAGATGATTATGCATCAGAGAGTTATTACAAGAAACATTCCATTATTCAATTTGATACCATATATGAGAAGGGAACATATGAAGTAATGTATGTATTTCGTTCGAAGGTATACAGTGAAGCGGAAGTTGTTTTCAAGTATTATCAGTTTATTGATTGTTACAGTGAGCAGGAGTTTGATTCCTACATGCAGGAGATGGCGGCCATGTCCTTGTATGATACAGGAGTTACCGCACAGTACGGAGACAGATTACTTACGTTATCAACTTGTGACAATTCCGTAGAAGACGGGCGCTTCGTGGTGGTGGCCAAGCGTATTGAAGAGTAAGGGAAGACCGGATGGGCCGAGCACAGAGGCGAGGGCAAGTGGCCAAGCGCATTGAAGAGTAAGGAAGACCCGCAAGGCGGTGTCGAGCAGAAAATATAGGAAACGTACAATACATTAACCAATTGCGTAGATTCGTAGCAGGATGAAGAAAGGCAAGGTTGTTAGAATGGCAAAACAGGAAAAGAAAAAGAACGGTTTAAAATTACGTCGCAGAATCAGAAAGACAGTGGGAGCATTGTCTTTGGCGTCTGCATTAGTGGTTGCCACGATTCCGGTAGATACATTGGAAGCGGTGGAAAATCTGCCCGGAGACGAAACCAAGGTCATTTTGTTGGAGGAGGACAGTAAGATTCCCGAAGTGGATGAAAGCACAGATCCTATCTATATGACCGGAGACGGCGTATATCGTTTCGCATACGTATATCCAAAGAATGCTTCCAGCGGTGATAAAATTGCAGTAATTCTGGATTATAACAGTAATATGGACGAAAATGTAAGTAGCGGTATTTTGACCATACCGGATACTTTTGATGCGTATAAAACATACAATCCCGGTGGCAGCAGCGGTAGCGGTAATGTAGCTGTTAATGCATCGGACAGATATATGTTCTATATGGTGGAAGAACCTGTATTGGATGTTTACGGAAATCCCACCTATGGTGATTATTTAAAAGATCCGGAAACCGGTGATTATTTGTTGGATGAAAGCGGCAATAAGATTCCTGACGAATCTACTTTGATTACAGAGAAGAAAATGTTGCCTTGTTACTACAGAACCCGCGATAAATGGATTGCAGAACAGTTGTATTTGTTGAAGAATGATGCAACTTTGGGTTCTACAGACTTGAATGACTACCAAAAGGTAGTGGACGGTTCTGATGATGAAAGATTAGCGAATATCAAAGTTCAGTACATTAACAACGCAAAAGGCGGCGTAGGCGTATTCGAAGAAAAGGGTAGTATTGTTACGCTGAATATCGGTAGTAATATGTTCGGTATCGGTGACAGAGCGTTCTACGGTTGTACCAGTATCAATGAAGTTTCCGTAGGTGCAGGTATTGATACCATCGGTAACTTTGCATTTGCAAACTGTATCAATATCCGTAAAGTGGATATTCCCACCAATACCAACGTGCGTATTATCGGCCAGCACGCCTTCTCCAACTGCCAAAGCTTGGAAGCTTTCACACTTCCTGTATCAGTTGAAAAATTAGGCGATTATTGTTTTGAAAACTGCTACAGTATGAAGACCATCGATTTAAACGGAGGCGGCACCTCTCGTTTGACCAATCTGGGTAATCATTTGTTTGTAAACTGTAAATCATTAACAGGTCTTTTGATTCCTTTGAGTGTCAGCGAGACCTTGGATATTACATTGTTGGAGGGCTGTGAGTCCCTTAAATATGTAACTGTACTTAATTCAAATACTACATTTGTAGAAGGTTTGCCCAGCGTAAATGATGCGGGAAACAGTTACAGTATTGCTAAGTTTAAAGATACTGTTCCGGCAGAGTTTTATTTCGAAGGCGAAGATGATTCCGCAATACATAATTTCTGCGGTGCCAATGCAATTGCATTTAAGTACTACGGACAGGATGTTTATGAAATTATTCTTCATGAAGTGGAAGGCGATTTGACTTCTCCGAAGGCAACCTACAAAGTAAATTCTCAGAATGAATTGATTTTGTGTGAAATTGAAAACGGGATGGAAATCGTAGATATGCCCCAGACTATCGGTCCGGCACAGATAAGAGTCGTATCCTCTACCGGTTTCCAAAACAACTGTTATGTAAAGAAAGTTTATATTCCCTCTTCTGTAGTGAAAATTTCAGCAGGAGCGTTTCAGGGATGCCATAACCTGAAGGATGTTATTTTCCGCGAACCCGTGAATGTAACCGAAATCGGTGCCAATGCATTTGCAACACAGGTGGTGGGTGTTCATAATTCAGGCTGTAGCAACAAGACTTTGGAGCAGCAACCGGTACTTACCTTTACCGGTCCGATTTCTTATAACAGCGTACCCTTTACTTACGCAATGGACCCTAACAGCAATATCAATACAGGTAGTCAGTACAAGACCTATATCACTTACTACAGTGGTTGGCCGACCAACCTGACTGTACAGTATGATCCAAAGACAGACAAGAATACTTTGTTGGATTATCCTACATTTGACTCATTGGCTACGGATTATGATGATATGCCGTACCTTACTGATGATCAGAAGTCCGCATTGGATAATGCATATGCGCACAAAAAGAGCGGCGCTAAATTAACCCAGGACGAAGAAGACTTGATTGACGCTGTTTTGGACATTGTGCTTCCTCAGGGTATTGAAGACGTTAAAGACGGATTGTTTATTGAGAAGGAAACCAATTCCGGTGAAAATCTTCTTTTGAGCAATTTAGGACTTACCAAGACACTTACAACTCACAGTATCAGTGAGATTGCAGCTAATACCTTCGAAGGATGTAACAACGTAGAAAGTATTTATATCTACGGAGAGACATACTCCATCGGAGATTATGCATTCAAAGATTGTGAAAGCTTGAAAAACGTAGAGATTTCCTCTTATGTATCCACCATGGGCAAGAGACCTTTTGCAGGATGCGGAAACGTAAATACCATTAGTTTCCAGGGCGGAGAATTCTTTACTTGTGAAAACGGTATTATTTACACTTTGGAGGCAGGTGCCAAGACAGGTATCTTTGAATGTCTGGAATCACGAGGTGTTGCAGTGGGCTCCAGTACCATTGAAAAGGACGAACTCGTAGGCATTACTAAGATTGAGCCGGAAGCGTTTATGGATTGTCCCGGTGTTGGTTCCGTAGATATGACGGAGTCCGGCATTACTGAGATTCCTGTGGACGCTTTCAAGAATACAAGTGATTTGTACTCTGTATTTTTGCCGGATACCTGTAAGGCTATTTGGGCAGGTGCATTCAGAGGCAGTGATGTACGTTATCTGGAGATTCCGACCAGTGTATCTTACATTGACCCGGATGCTTTTGATACCAATGTAAATGCACCGGATACCTGCAAGCAGATTACTTTCTATACCGAAGAAAACAGCAATGCTGCAATTTATGCGGATATTTATGACAATATTAATGTAACCCAGAAAGCAACCATCGTGACCTTTACCGTATACTTCGTGGGAATGGATGGTGCTGTTTTGGATAAGCAGACAGTAGAGCAGGGCAAGGATGCAGTTCCCCCTGAAGCTCCTGAAGTGGAAGGCTTTAAGTTTGTAGGATGGGCACCTGATTACAAGGCTGTTTCTCGTGATTTGACCATCGTGGCACAGTACGAACCCATTGATCCGGACAGCTTGAAAGTGACTGTTCGTTTCATCGATTGGAACGATACTGTATTAAAGACTATGAGGGTGGAAATCGGTAAAGACGCAGAACCCCCTGTAGACCCTGTAAGAGAGGGATATCGTTTCACAGGTTGGAGACCTGCATTTACCAATATTACGGAAGATGTAGATATTTATGCACAGTATGAAAAAATTGACTCTGATGAGTACATGTTCAAAGTAACCTTCGTGGACTATGATGACAAGGTACTTAAGGAGGCAATGGTAAATCCCGGCGAAGATGCAGAACCCCCTGCAAATCCTACCAGAGAAGGATATATCTTTACCGGCTGGAGACCTTCTTACAAGAACGTAACGGCTGATATTACCGTATATGCGCAGTACGAAAAAGAAGATTCTGAAGACTCCAAATTCATAGTAAGATTTATCGACTTTGATGATACTGTTTTATACGTGCAGAAGGTAAGCCCGGGTGAAGATGCAATTACACCTCAGGCACCTACACGTGCAGGCTATAAGTTTACCGGCTGGAGACCTGCAATTACCAATGTAACCAAAGATACGGATACGTATGCTCAGTATGAGAAGATTGAAGATGGCGGCGGTACGAATCCGCCCGGTGGTGGTGGAGGCGGCACAAATCCTCCCAGTGGCGGTACAACGACACAGTTCTACACCCTGACAGTTCGCAATGGTAGTGGTTCCGGTAGTTATGCGGCCGGTGAAAGAGTTATCATCATTGCTAACGATCCTGAATATGGCAAAGTATTCAGTAACTGGTCCGTAGACCCTTCTGATACTGTGATTGCCAGCAAATATGTAACAGCTACAGTGATTGATATGCCTGCAAAGGATGTATTGGTTACTGCAAATTATAAGGCTGACCCGGGTAGCGGAGTGGTGAATCCCGGCGGCGGCACAAATCCTCCCGGCGGCGGTAACTCCGGCGGCGGTGGCGGTAACGGCGGAGGCTCCGGCGGAAGTTCAGGCGGAAGCACCAACGGCATTACCGTTGTCATCAACAAAAACGGCTTCTCCAATACCGGCGTAGTAGCGGTAAAAGTAAACGGTTCTTCTGATAATTTTGTATTAAAGATTTCAGAGGACAAGGAAGCTACGGAAGCTGCACTTAAGGCATTGATGACCAAGTACAACGATATGACCAATATCGTGTATTTCCCCATGGATATCACCTTATATGATTCTACGGGAACCAAGAAGATTACAGATACCACAGGATTGTCCATTGATATTACCCTGCCCATTCCGGATAGTATGATTACCTATGCCGGTAACAACAGAGTAGCATCCGTGGTAAACGGTAAGCTTCAGGAGTTAACTCCTAAGTTTAAGACCATAAACGGAGTGTCCTGCATCAGCTTTACTGCGACACATTTCTCACCGTATGTGATTTTCGTAGACACCCAGAATCTTTCAGCAGGTGTCATTACGGATACCACACCAAAGACCGGTGACGGAATACATCCTAAGTGGTTTGTATCAATCGGACTTCTGTGCTTGTCCATGGTACTTTTCCTCAAGAAGGACAAATTACCGAAGAAAGACGAAAAGAAAGTAAAAACGGCCTAAACAGGCTTTTACAGTAAGGGTGGGCGACCGCCCTACTGTATTATTTAGAGGTGAAACATGAAAAAACTTCTGATGGCGGGAGCTGCACTTTTGACAGTGGGCTTGCTCTTTTTGATGGTGCCTAACAATATGGCAGGCGCCTCTGCGGATGATTTTCATATGGATGGTACCACACTGGTGGACTACACAGGCACGGCGAGCAACGTGTCTATTCCTGATACCGTAGAAGTCATTGGAAGAAGTGCTTTTGAAAACAATGCAGTGGTGAAAAAGGTGACCATTCCCAAAAGCGTGAAAAAGATTGAAGAATACGCTTTTTGGGGATGCCAAAATCTGGAAAGCGTGGTTATAGAAAAGGGATTGACGGAAGTGTCCGATTTCGCCTTTTCGGCGTGCGAAAAGCTGAAAGCAGTGTCCTTGCCGGATACCGTACAACGAATCGGCATTATGGCCTTTGCGGATTGTATTTCACTGACTGAGATTTATATACCGGATAGGGTTACGGATATTCATGAGACAGCTTTTGACGGGGTGTATTACCTGGATATTCAAGCCGAGGAGTATAGTTATCCGTACAGATATGCTTTGGCGAGAGGAGAGGCGATTGCCAATGTACCGGTGCATTTGAAGGCTACACCTGTGCCGGAGATTACGGCGGCACCGGAGGAGACGAAAGCGCCGGAAAGTGGCGCCGAGTCAGGAGAGTTGCCCACCCAGACACCTGTTCCCACAGCCACACCCGTACCGGGAGTGGTCATCGGCAGTACAACCATTGTGGGCAACGATGCGGTAGTTTTCATCGACAATACGGATATGGATCCTATGCAGGGATATGAGGGTTTAACCGCTACGACTGTACCGGAACCGAACGTAACACCTACACCACCTCCGAAAGTGTCTGTCAAGGAATGGACCTACTATGGGGATGAAAACCTGATTCAAATTGAACTTGGAGAAAATATAGATACCATTGAGCGGTTTGCTTTTTCACGCAGCAAACTGAAAACCGTCCGGATTCCGGAAGGCGCAGAAACCATAGAATATGCGGCATTTTATTATTGCGACGCCTTGGAAGAGGTTGTGATTCCGGACACCGTGACGTATATCGGTGAAAAGGCTTTCGCGGGCACTCCATGGTTGGAAAGCTTCTACAACGGAAGCATGAAACTGCCAAAGAACAGCGACTTCCTTATCGTGGGAGACGGTGTGCTGATTGCCTACCGTGGAGACGGTGTCAAAATTACAATTCCGGCAGAAGTGAAGTATATCACTCCCGATGCATTTCGATAGCGTGATTCATAAAAATGGCAATATAGAAAAAGGAAAATATAATCAGACAGGCAGTTTTATTTTTGGATAAGATTGCCTGTTTTTGCGGAATTCTGTCGTCGGATATAGTCAATAATATTGTTGACGAAAGGGAACAAAAATAGTATCATTAGAATGTATATTTATGTAGAATGAGGTCATTATGGGGTTATTTGGGAAAAAACAAAAGAATAATTATTCCGGTAGCATAACAGATATACATTGTCACATACTTCCGGGGGTAGATGATGGTGCTAAAAGCATGGAACAATCCAAGGAAATGCTGGATATCGCCTATGAGAACGGTATCGATACCATTATCGCCACACCGCACCATATGCCGGATGGCAGAAATGTCAGTCCTACAGGCATTAAAGAACGGGTGGCCAAGCTTCAGACCTATGCGGATGAGCAGGATTATGACATGACGATTTTGCCGGGAAATGAAATATATTATCACAGCGATGTGGCTGAAATGCTGGATGAAAAGCAGATTTGTACACTGGCAGGTACGAACTGTGTGCTGGTAGAGTTCTCACCCATGGATGAGAGCCGATACATACGTAATAGTCTGGCAGAATTACAGAATATGGGATATGCCCCTATTGTAGCCCATGTAGAGAGATATATGAGCTTACTGAAGGCTCCTTTTGAAAAGATACAGGAGCTGCGGGATATGGGGATTCTGATACAGGTAAACGCAAACAGTATCATGGGAGGCTTCGGCAAACCTACAAAAGCAATCGTGGAGAAGCTTTTGAAAAACAGGCTTGTAGATTTCATAGGTACCGATGCCCACAGCAGTGGTACACGTTCTCCGAAAATCAGAGAATGCGTGGAATACTTAAGCAGTAAATACCCGGCTGATTATGTGGAAGACCTTTTATTTGGCAATGCTGAAAGGTATATCTTCAGCCAGAATGCACAAAGTGACTGAGACGAGAGGCGACCGGGCCGGAAGCTTAAGTGAATTCGAATCAAATGAAATGACAGAAAAGATAAATAAGGATAGGTAAAGGATATGGACCAGAATTACAATGTAAATTCAAAGCGAGAAAATGATGAAATAGAAATCGACTTAATGGAAATATTCATGGTGCTTGTGCGATGGATGTGGGTTATCGCAGCAGCTGCTATCGTGGGTGGAGCGATTATGTTTGTGTACAGCACATGTTTCATTACACCTACTTACAAATCCACTACCCGAATCGTGGTACTGAATACGGAAAAGAGTGACGATGTAAACTTGACTGATTTACAGATAGGTACCCAGTTAACCAATGACTATTCGGAACTGATTAAGTCCCGCTATGTTGTGAAGAGTGTTATCGCGAAGTTTGCGTTAAAAACAACCTATGCAGCATTTGTGGGTAAAATTTCCGTATCCACTCCGTCCAATACCCGTATCATCGATATTACACTGACGGATACGGATCCCTATATGGCCAAGGCTATGGTGGACGAACTTCGTAATGTGGCAGCGGTACGTATCAAAGACGTCATGGCAATCGAGGCAGTTAATGTGGTGGATGAAGGTAATGTTCCTACGCAAAAGGCTGCTCCCAGTATTAAGAAATATACCCTGATTGGTATCTTAATCGGCGGTTTCTTGGCAGTTGCAGTGGTGTTAATCGTATATCTGTTGGATGATACCATTAAATCTTCTGAGGATGTAGAAAGATATCTGCATTTGAGTACTTTGGGTCTGATTCCTATTATCGAAACAGATGAGGAAGCCAAGAAGTCTCGTCAACATCAGAAACGAAACAAATCAGATGTGGAAGAAGAACGTTCCGCCCGCAGACATAGTAAGTCCATGGTAGGACTAAACGGCGAGCCTAAGGGAGAAGAGGCACAGACAGACGATTCACAGCAATAGGAAGGAAATAAACCATGCAAGAGATTATTTTGAAACAGGATGAATTAGATTATAAATCAAAAGAAGCATACAAGACACTTCGTACCAATGTAGAATTCTCAGGGGATGATATCAAAGTCATCGCAGTCACAAGCTGTACCCCTAATGAAGGAAAATCCAGTGTATCCTATGAATTGGCGTGCTCCTATGCACAGAATGGCAAGAAGGTACTCCTAATCGACGGAGACTTGCGTAAGTCAGTACTTATTCGCCGTCATTTCAAGGGAAAAGTACGTTTCGGTCTGGTACATTATCTGGTAGGTAAGTATCCTTTTGAAGATGTGTGCTGTGAAACCAATATAAAAAATCTCCATATCACCTTCGCAGGTCCGGTACCGCCCAACCCCAGTGAACTTTTGGGCAACAAGCGATTCAAGGCTTTGATAGAGGGCGTGAGACAGTACTATGATATGGTCATCATCGATACACCGCCTCTTGGCAGTGTTATTGACAGTGCGATCGTAGCAAAAGAGTGTGACGGTGTAGTCATCGTCATCGCAAATGGTGAAATCAGCTATCGCTTTGCCCAGAAAGTAAAGGAACAGCTGGATAAGGCAGGATGCCGCATCCTGGGCTGTGTCCTGAACAAGGTTAATATGAGTAAGGGTGGTAAGTACGGTCATTATGGCAAGTACTACGGTAAGTATTATGGCAAATACTACGGCTCCTACGGAGATAATAATTTGTAAGTAAAGATACCGAGAAATAACGGGAGGAAACAATCCCATGCATCATAAGGAAAAGACAGGTTGGATTAAACATATAGACTTTATAATCTTAGATATGATTTGTCTGCAGCTGGCATTCGTGGCAGCTTATTTCCTGCGTTTTGGTATCTATAATCCTTATGAAAACATTGCCTATCGTAGTGTGGCAGTGGTGCTGGCATTAGCACAACTTATTATGACCGTATTTGGTAATAATTTCAAAAATGTACTGCGTAGAGGAATCTTTGCTGAACTCATGGCGACAGTGAAGCTTGGAACTTATGTAACTCTGTTTGGCATCGGTTATTTGTTTTTGGTAAAGGCCGGTGATGGATTCTCCAGAATGATTATGTTTCTGACCGGCGTGATTTTCGTGATAATTTCTTATTTCGTCAGATTGCTTTGGAGAGTAGTATTAAAAAGACGTTATGCCCGCAAAGAAGGTAATAAATCCTTATTGGTTATCACTACTTCGGACAAGGTAGAACATGTGTTGGAACGTGTGAAACAAAATGTATTCCATCATTATCAAGTGACCGGTATGGCCCTGCTGGATGAAAATCACAAGGGTGAAACACTGCATGGTGTGGAAGTGGTAGCTAATGCTTCTGATGTAGTGGACTATGTGTGTCGCAGCTGGGTGGATGAAGTATTTATCAATGTGGAAAAGGAAGGATGCTTCCCACAGGAAATGCTGGATGCGTTCAATGAAATGGGTGTTACCACTCATGTGAAGCTGGAAGGCTTGGACAATCCTTTTCACAGAGAACAGACGGTACAGCGAGTGGCAGGCTATAGTGTGCTGACCTATAGTGTGGCCAGCATACCGGAGAATCAGTTGGCTATGAAACGGGTATTGGATATATTTGGTGGTATCGTAGGATGCCTCCTTTGTGTTATTTTAATACTGATACTGGGACCGATAATATTCATCGCCTCTCCGGGACCTATCTTTTTCACACAGACCAGAATCGGACAGAATGGTAAAACCTTTAAGATTTATAAATTCCGCAGTATGTATATGGATGCGGAGAAGCGCAAGGCAGAGCTGATGGCGCAAAATGACGTGTCAGACGGCATGATGTTCAAAATGAAGAATGATCCTCGTATCATCAAGGGCATCGGTCATTTCATCCGTAAGACCAGTCTGGACGAGTTCCCGCAATTCTTAAATGTGCTGAAGGGGGATATGAGTCTGGTAGGTACCAGACCGCCCACTGTGGAAGAATGGATGAAATACGACCTGCATCATCGTCTGCGTATGGCTATGCGCCCGGGTATCACGGGACTGTGGCAGGTAAGCGGCAGAAGCGATATCAAAGAGTTCGAAGAAGTAGTAAAGCTGGATGCAGAATATATTGCGAACTGGAGTTTTGGTACGGATTTGAAGATTATATTAAAGACCATCGGCGTGATATTAAGGGGCGATGGAGCGAGGTAAGAGAAAGGATAGTAGAGGTATAACATGAAAGTATGTTTAGTTGGTTCGTCAGGAGGACATCTGACTCATTTATATATGTTGAAACCATTTTGGAAAAATGAAAAACGGTTTTGGGTAACATTTGATAAGGAAGATGCGAAATCATTACTCAAAGGTGAGCGAATGTATCCATGTCATTATCCGACTAATAGAAATATTAAAAATCTTGTTAAAAATACAGTGTTAGCGTGGAAAGTGTTAAAAAAAGAAAAACCGGATTTAATTATTAGCAGTGGAGCAGCAGTTGCAGTACCGTTCTTTTATTTAGGAAAACTGTTTGGAGCTAAAACTGTTTATATAGAAGTATTCGATCGCATTGATAAGCCAACTATGACTGGAAGGCTAGTATATCCCGTAACGAACAAGTTTATAGTTCAATGGGAGGAAATGAAGAAGGTATATAAAAAAGCAATTAATTTAGGAAGTATTTTCTAAGGTGGTGAATGCATGATTTTTGTGACGGTAGGAACGCATGAACAGCAGTTTAATCGATTGGTTCAGAAGATAGATGAGCTGAAACGAGATGGCGTGATAAAAGAAGAAGTTATGATTCAAACAGGTTATTCTACTTATGAACCCCGGTATTGTAAGTGGGAGAAACTGATTCCATATAGTGATATGATAAAATATGTTAATGAGGCGCGAATAGTAATTACACATGGAGGCCCTGCATCTTTTATTATGGCGTTGCAAGTTGGTAAGACGCCAATTGTTGTTCCGCGTCAGCATCAGTTTGACGAGCATGTTAATGACCATCAGGTAGAGTTTGCGCGAAACGTGGCGCAGAGAATGGGAACAATTATTCGGGTGGACGATATTGAAGTACTGGGCGAAATAATTACAAATTATGACCAGATTGTTGCCAGTATGGGACATGGAATGAAAAGCAATAATGAAAAGTTTAATAAAAAATTGGGAATGTTGGTAGATAAATTGTTCTGAGGTTAAATAGATGAAGAAAGTCGGAATTATGTCAATGCAACGTATTGCAAATTATGGTTCTTTTTTGCAGGCATATGCATTGAAACAGCTAATTGAAGAATCGGGCTGCAAAGTAGAGTTTGTAGATTATCATGTTGGTATACCTGTAATTACGGAACATGTTGATAATAAAAATAAATTAATTCGAAAACTTGAAAAAGGACTGGAAACCTTAAAATATCAGTCGTCTTTTTCACATAAATTGTCATTCATTCGATACAAACAGTCATTTGCAAAAAAATATATGCCACTTTTAAATGTTACGGATGAAATGAATTATAATCCAGTATTGGATTGTCTAGTGATAGGTAGTGATGAGGTTTTTAATTGTATTCAGAAAAATTCTAATGTTGGGTATTCGCCGGAATTATTCGGAAAGGATAATCGAGCTAAAAAGCTTATTACTTATGCGGCTTCGTTCGGAAACACAACATTAGAAAAACTAGAGAAATATAAAAAGGCCGATGAAATAGAGGAGTTACTGAAAAAGTTTGATGCAATTTCAGTAAGAGATGCAAACTCAGGGGCTATTATAGAGGAACTTACTGGAAAAACGCCTGTATATAATTTGGATCCGGTTCTAACTTATGACTATATGAAGTGTTGTGATAAAATTCCACAGACTAAGTTCGATGAAAAATATCTGATCTTATATGCTTATGCGGGACGTATTTCAAATGAAGAATCAGAATGGATTGCCTCATATGCAAAAAAAAAGAAACTAAAAATTTATGCTATTGGAGGTATTCAAAAATATGCAGATCGTTTTATAGATTGTTCTCCGTTTGAAGTGTTAGCTTATTTCAAAAATGCGGAAGAAGTGATAACAGATACTTTCCATGGTAGTATCTTTTCTGTAATTACGCATCGTCCATTTGCAACATTGATTCGAAAGAGTGTAGGAGAAAGTTATGGTAATGAGGAAAAACTGAGCGATTTATTGAAACGCTTAGGGTTGTGTACACGAATGACAACAAAGGTTGATGATATAGAAAACATCAATATACAAACTATTGATTATACAAAAGTTGATGAGTTATTAGAGACACATAGAAAAGAAGCAAAAGAATATTTAAAAGAAAATATTTTCTAAAGAAAGAGTAAAATGTATGTATACCGAATTAAAGACATATCAAATTATCATATCCTTATTAAAAAAATATGGAATCAAACATTGTGTATTATCAGCAGGTAGCCGAAATGTTCCGTTTGTTCATTCAATTGAAGAAGATGCGGATTTTCATTGCTATTCTGTAGTGGATGAAAGAAGTGCCGGCTATTTCGCACTTGGATTAGCGCAGGAACTGAACCAGCCAGTTGTAATATCTTGCACATCTTCTACAGCGACATGTAATTACTGGCCCCCCGTTGCAGAAGCGTTTTATCAGGGCGTACCGATTGTTGTGTTGACGAGTGATCGTGATCCAGAGATGCTTGGTCAGTGGGAAGACCAAATGATAGATCAAGTGGGAATGTATGATCGACATGTGAGGAAATCGGTCAACTTACCCATTATCAATAACCGCGATGATGAAATCTATTGTCAGCGATTAGTTAATGAGGCATTGATGGAATTGAATCATCATGGAACCGGTCCTGTCCATATTAATGTTCCGATGAAGTCTTATAACAATTCGTTTAATGTTAAGACTCTTCCGGAGGTTACGAAAATTGACCGTATTTGTTTAGATGATTCAGATGTACTATGGAAAGAAAAGATTGAAAAACTGAAAACTGCAAAAAGGATTCTTGTTACTTGTGGACAGAACAGTTATGTTAGTACTAAGCTTCAGACGGGTTTGAACGAGTTTTTCAAGACATATAACTCTGCGGTATCGATTGAGTACATGTCAAATGTTGAGATAGAAGAAGGACTAAATCTAAATGTTTGCATGGATGCGCGGTATGTAATACCGAAGAAGGTAAAGGAATTTTTGCCTGATATTGTGATTTCTTTTGGTGGAAATATTTTTTCTGGAATTAAAGAACAATTCAGAAAGTTTGCAGGAGAGTTTGAACATTGGCTTGTTCAGGAAGATGGTCGCGTTGTTGATCTTTATAAAAGTATTACTACTATTTTTGAATGTAAACCAGAATATTTCTTTCAATATTGTGTGGATATGGCAAACAATGGACAGAAAAATGAACAAACATATTATAAAGCACTAAAAAGCTATGTGGATTCAGTTGTCTATCCGGACTTCCCATATTCACATGTATATGCAATTAAAGAAGTTGTTGAAAGAATACCGGCAAACTCTGTGTTGCACTTAAGTATTAATGACAGTATTCGAATCACAAACTTCTTTAAACTGAATCCAAGAATCAAAACATATGCGAATATTGGAACACATGGTATAGATGGTTGTTTGTCTTCTTTCTTGGGGCAAGCTGTAGCTGGGAATAAACAAAGTTATCTTGTGATTGGAGACTTGGCATTTTTTTATGATATGAATGCGATGCGGTTGCGCCATATTAAAAACAATGTTCACATCTTACTTATCAATAATGAAGGTGGATCAGAGTTCTATTTTAATCATATGTGGAAGAATGAGGCAAGTGATTTGCATACAACTGCGCGACATCATACAAAAGCTGAGGGATGGGTAAAATCAAATGATTTTATTTACTTAAGCGCGCATGATAAGGAGACTATGCAAGATGCATTGAAAGAGTTTATGCGTAGTGATTTAAATAAGCCAGTGTTCTTAGAGGTGTTCACAGAGATGAAAACGGACTCGGATGTGATTTATGAATTCTTTGACCTTAGCAGACCGAAAGATATGAAGTCGGAAACAATTCGGCGAAGCAAAGAGTTTATTAAGTCGACTATAGGACAAGAAAAAGCACAGAAAATTGCGGGGCTTTTCAAAAAATAAGGAGCTTATTATATGGGCTATAAGAGATTCATTAGAAAAACAGCAAAGTTTATTTTAGCGTCTCAACCTGATTCATTCGTGCAGGTAAATATAGGACAGATTCAAGCAGGGAATATCCTGCAAGGAAAGAAGATTGTTATTACAGGGGGCGGAAGTGGCCTTGGATTTGCAATGGCAAAAAAATTTGTTTCTGAAGGTGCAGAGGTTGTTATATCAGGAAGAAATGCAGAAAAATTGAATTTGGCTGCAGAAAAAATTGGAGTCGCTAACTGTAAGACAATTGTAGCCGATGTCTGTGATGTAGACCATAGTAATGTTTTTTTGAAAAATGCCAAAGAACTGTTGGGTGGACGTATTGACTGTTTGGTCAGCAATGCGGGTGTATCTTTGCATGAAAATATTTATACCAATGTGACTGTAGAGGGGTTTGATAAGCAATTTAATACAAAATTCCGCGCAGGATATTTTTTGGGAAAAGCGTTTCTTGAGATGAAAACAAAAGAAGGACAGACTAATGCAGAATTGTTATATATAACATCTGAAACCGGTAATCAGGTTTATGATATTCCATATGGGATGACAAATGCAGCATTAAATAGTATGGTGGGGGCTTTTTCGAGAAGAGTTTACAAACAAGGTATTCGAGTGAATGCAATTGCACCAGGGGTTACTCTTACAGAAATGACAAAAGACTATGCAGAGGCGAGCGATGGGAATATGTACAGAGATTGTGCTTCGGGTAGAACTTTTCTTCCGGAAGAAGTAGCGGAAGTTGCCTGTTTTCTTTTGAGCGATGCTTCAAAATGCATTTCTGGTGAGGTGATTCATTGTAATGCAGGGAATCACCTGAAAGCTTTTTGGGATGAAAGTAAGTAAGGGGAAGAATGATGGAAAAGCCGATTAGAGTATTACATATATTGCAGAGAATGGAAGCTGGTGGAACGCAAGCTCTGCTTATGAATATATATAGAAAAATCGATAGGAATACAGTTCAGTTTGATTTTCTCGTAGAATACCCGGATAAACAATTTTATGATGATGAGATTGGACAGCTTGGTGGTAAAGTTTATTATTCAACAGTTCGAAAAGATTTTAATATTCCAAAATTTACAAAGTTATTAAAAAAAATCTTAACAGAGAATCCTGAGTACAAGATAGTACATGTCCATACTTATAGTATTGGTTATTTCTGCCTAAAAGCGGCAAAAAAAGTCGGTGTACCAGTTAGAATTGCTCATTCGCATAATAATGAAACGCTACACGATTTTAAGTATCTTTTTAAACGTGCACTTCAAAAGATATATACTATTTGCGCAACTGACCTCTTTGCATGCTCTAAAGAGGCCGGAAAGTATTTGTTCAAAGATAAACCATTTCAAGTGCTGAAAAATGCAATAGATTCTGAAAAATTCATTGCAAATGAAGAGTTACGAGAAGAAACTAGAAAAGAGTTGGGAATAGAAGGGAATTTTATTGTCGGTCATGTTGGGCGTTTGCACATGCAAAAAAATCACTTATTTCTGATTGATTTATTTGCTAAGATAAAGAAAATACGAAAAGATGCTGTATTGATTCTTGTAGGTACTGGACCACTAGAAGAAAAATTACGAAATAGAGTGATGGAAAAGGGGCTTGTCGATTGCGTGATTTTTTTAGGAAATAGAAAAGATATGAACAGAATTTATCAAGCAATGGATGTATTTGTTTTACCATCATTATTTGAAGGATTGGGCATTGTGGCAATTGAAGCACAAGCGACAGGTATTCCAACATTGTGTTCTTCTGGGGTATCAAGCGAGGCTAATATATCTCCATTATTCATTAGTTTAGATTTGGACCAAGGTGTAGATAAATGGGCTGATGTAGCAATTAGTCATTCAAATAATTACTTGGCAAATCATGACATGAGAAGATATGTGGTTGAGGCAGGATATGATATGCGTCAAACGGCGAAATATATGCAAGATTATTATATTCATAAATATATGAGTTGATGAAATATATAAGAAGGGTAGAGGTGTTATTAAATGGGAAAAGAATTATCTATAGTTATTCCCGTATATAACGTAGAAGATTATGTTGAGAAGTGTATAAATTCAGTTTTAAAAATTGAGAGTATTGATTTTGAAATTATTATTGTAAATGATGGTTCAAATGATAAATCTGGTAATATTTGCAAAGAAATTTCAGAGAATCATGAAAAGCGGGTTAAATATATAATACAAGAAAATCAAGGATTATCTGAGGCGAGAAATACTGGGATTAAAAATTCGAATGGTGAGTATATATATTTCCTTGATTCTGATGATTATATTGATGCAGATAAATTTTGCGAAGTCTTTGAAGATGTAAAAAAATATAAACCAGATGTGACCTTTTTTGGAACATATGTTGAAAGTGAGAATGTCAAAAAAATATATCATTCATATATTTCAGAATCAGGAATTTATAAGGCTGATGAAATGTTAAAACATGAATTAAATAATAGAACATTACCTGCAGCTGTATGTTTTGGTATATATAAACGTAGTATTATAGTTAATAATAATCTATTCTTTATGAAGGGAATACTTCATGAAGATGAACGATGGAGTCCTCTATTTTTATTATGTACAGAGAAGATTATGGTTTCAAATCAAGTAGTATATCATTATCTTCAACGAGAAAATTCAATAATGCATAAAAAAGATAAAACCCAAAATGGAATCGATATGGTACAAACGGCTGAATATTTAGAAGATACGATTAATCTCATAAATGATTGCGATTTAAGAAACGCATTTAGAAATAGACAGGCAATGTTATATATGAAGGGGACTGTTTTAGGAAGACTTCATAGATTGAATTACAGAAAATATATTAATAGAAGATTTCCGATGGAACATGCTATGACTAAATATGATAAATTTAAAGGATATTTATTCTTTATTAGTCCTACATTGTATTATTTGTTTGCTAAATTTGTTAAAGGGTAGTTAAATGAAAAAGATTAGAACTTATAAATTATTAATGTATATGTTATGGTTCTCGATTTTCAAAATTGTTGTTATACCCAAATCATTACAACAATTTGTGAAAGTAACATTTATTTTATGTGTAGTGATATATGTTGTTAAAAATATAAAGAATAAAAAGTATTTTTATTCACCTATAACTTTATACGCTGTTTTAAGAGTGATTTCTAGTATATTGGCATATTATAAAGGATATATTCAAGTAGATTCAATATTTGATTCGATTTTATATTCGGTTTGTTTAATATGTATGTTTATTATGATTAAATATGGATTTGATAATGATGACGAACGCATAGTTTTTAATAGCCTATATAATATTTTGTTGGTATATTATTTATGTTCAATTTTTTATATCTTTAAAATTGGTGTTAGTAGGTCAACACATCTGCTATATTATTTTGCAGGCAATAAGTTTTCAACTAGCTATTATATGATATTGTTCAATATTATGTTTGCAATCAAATTCAGCGTACCTCGTAGAAAAAAGATTTCCTTTTTGATATTGAATATAATTACCATGTTTTGGTGTTATTATATTCGTTGTTCTACAACAACAATTGCTTCCATATT
>JAZNQI010000004.1:0-14956 GCA_045590095.1 Acetatifactor sp.
CGTAGCCATGTCGTTCTGTGAGCCAGGGGGTTGCAAAGCTGTATTGTCTTCCTAAGACCGCTTGGCCTCCGACTTATATGCAGGCTGAGATTAAGGCCCTTTCTTCTGAGAATGAGTCTTTGAAGAGCAAGGCTGCAAAGGATGCTTTGGGTGATGTTATGAGCCAGGTGACGGAAGTAAAGGGAGTGAAGCTCCTTGCTACCAGCGTGGATGGTGTGGATATGAACGGTTTGCGTGACTTGGGTGACCAGTTGAAAGAAAAACTGGGCGATGGTGTAGTGGTAATTCTTTCCAACCAGGACGGCAAAGTGAATATGATTGCCATGGCAACCGATGGTGCTGTAAAAGCAGGTGCACATGCAGGTAACCTGATTAAGGGAATTGCAGCACTTGTTGGCGGTGGCGGCGGCGGACGTCCCAACATGGCACAGGCAGGCGGGAAGAACCCTGCAGGTATCACTGCGGCAATCGCAGAAGCTGCAAAGGTGCTGGAAGGTCAGTTATAAGACTGTGGTCCGGCGGGCTGAAAAAAGCACCTTCACAAAAATTAAAAAAAAGATATTGACGACACGCAAATATGTGTTATAATATCATAAGTGCATAGGCTTTTTGTGTCTGTGTAACTAGAATAACCCATAATCAGTCGAGATACTATTGAGGGACTGAAGGGAGGTCGGGTGTAAATGTCTAACGTAATCGTAAAAGAAAATGAAACTTTAGATAGCGCTTTACGTCGCTTTAAGAGAAGTTGTGCAAAGGCTGGTATCCAGCAGGAAATTCGCAAGAGAGAGCATTACGAGAAGCCAAGCGTAAAACGTAAGAAAAAATCTGAAGCAGCTAGAAAGCGTAAATATAACTAATTGCTAATGAACAAAGTCCTCGGTCAAATGATCGGGGACTTTTTGCGTACATGGGCGGAGATGTTTTGAATAGAAGCGGCTTGAGGAGAAGACCAAATATTCGCAAGATAGGAATAAAACTACGGAAGTCTCATATCATGTATAAAACAATTCCGGGATTTGATAAAATGAAGACAAGATTTAAAAAAGTAGTAAGTGTATGGCTGATGCTAATGATGCTGTGCAATCATTGCCTGCCGGTTCGTGCCGGAGTATTGGAAATCACATCACCCTCTGCAATATTGATGGAGGCATCCACCGGTCAGGCGATTTTTGAGCAGAATGCGGATGAAAGGAGAAGTCCGGCCAGTATTACTAAAATTATGACATTGCTCCTTACTTTTGAATATCTGGATGTGGGTAAGGTGAAACTTACAGATGATGTTATAACCAGTGAATATGCCAGTTCCATGGGCGGATCGCAGGTTTTTCTGGCGCAGGGAGAGGTGCAATCTCTGCAAACTATGATAAAATGTATTACTGTTGCTTCAGGAAATGACGCCTCTGTGGCTGTGGCGGAGCATATTGCCGGTTCGGAGGAGGCATTTGTAAATCTGATGAATGAAAGAGCGGCGCAGCTTGGCATGGAGAATACGCATTTTGAGGATTGCTGCGGGCTTACCGATTCGGATAATCATTATACTTCTGCCAGAGATGTGGCAATTATGAGTAGGGAACTCATAGTAAACCATCCTGAGATTTATGAGTACACACAAATATGGATGGAGGACATTACCCATGTGACCAAGCAGGGAAGCAGTTTGTTTACTTTGTCAAGTACCAACAAGCTTTTGAAACAATATCCCTATACCACGGGCCTGAAAACCGGTTCCACCAGTAAGGCGAAGTTTTGTTTGTCTGCAACGGCCAGAAAAGATGGTATGGATATGATTGCAGTGGTGCTGGGAGCGGAACAGGGAACGGTTCGTTTTTCGGAAGCGCAGTCCATGCTTGCCTATGGATTTACGGTTTGTGATCTGTATGCAGATGAAAATAAGGAACCTCTTACAAAGTTATCGGTAGACGGAGGGGTGAGTGATTTCGTACCCTTGGTATATGCGGATGAATTTCGGTATTTGGATACAACGGGTAATAATCTGGATTATGTACAAAAATTCATAGAGTTGCCGGAAAAAGCGGAGGCGCCGGTGAATTGCGGAGAAATTGCGGGAAGAGCAGTTTATACCTTGGATGGCAGAGAAATCGGAAGCGTTAATATTTTGTATGGTGAAACAGTGGAAAAAGCCGGTTTTGGAGATTATTTTTCACGAATCTTGCAATATTTTCTTTTATAGTCGGTATAAAATATGTTATACTATTACGGATGTACATAAGTGACGTTGTATGATAAGTGTGTGCAAGTGGTTTGGCATCGAATCGGGTAATATAAGGTTGTGATGAAGATGCAGTATGGATTAGGTGATATATGTTTAATGTGATTTTGGTTATTGCGGTAATCATATTGATAATTTTGTTTTGGGTGATGCTCTATGACACCAGCCGCTTTGTGGTGGTGAATTATGCTTTGCAAAGTCCTAAAATAAAGGGAAAAGTGCGTGCAGTGGTTTTGGCGGATTTACACAATAAGCAGTATGGAAAAGACAACGAACTGCTTTTGAATGCTATTGATGAGCAGAAACCGGACATTATATTAATTGCCGGAGATATTCTTACGGCGCACCCCAGAAAAAAATTGAATAAGGCAATTTCCTTTATGGAGAAACTGTCTGCGAAATATCCTATATATTATGGAAACGGTAATCATGAACATCGCATTAAGCTTTATCCGCAGACTTACGGGACTATGGCCGAGGAGTATGGGGAAGCTTTGGAGAAGATGGGCGTGGAACCTCTTGTAAATGTGCGCAGGGATATGGCGACTGACTTTGCGACGGATAAATGCAAGGGATTGGGAACGGTGCCGGATGCGGACAGACGGGCCGACTTGGCTGAGTCAAACCTTTGTGTATACGGAGCTGAAATTAATCGTATTTATTACAAACGTTTTACGGTACCGGTGATGGAAGAAAACTATATGAATCATATTCTGGGACGTCCCAATGAGGAGAAGTACAATATCCTTTTAATGCATAATCCGGATTATTTTCCCAATGGGGCAGCTTGGGGAGCAGATTTGGTTTTGGCCGGTCATGTGCATGGAGGAATAGTGAGAATTCCCGGTTGGAAGGGGGTTGCGTCCCCTAATATCCGTTTTTTCCCTAAATACGACGGAGGAAAGTTTACGGAAGGAAAATCGGTGATGATTCTCAGCAGAGGTCTGGGTGTGCATACCATACCCATACGCCTGTTTAATCCGGGAGAGTTGATTGTACTGGATTTGGAAGAAAAAAAATAATTGGTGAAGGACCCCTTTGGAAGAAGGTTGGCGACTGCTTGGACCGGATATAAAAGAGAGGATAAAAGATGGCGATACCTGTTAAATTGGAAGCGTTTGAAGGTCCGTTGGATCTGTTGCTTCATTTAATTGATAAGAATAAAGTAGATATTTATGATATCCCCATTGTGGAGATTACGGAACAGTATCTGGATTATATTAAACAGATGGAAGTACAGGATATGAATGTCATGAGCGAGTTTTTGGTCATGGCAGCTACACTTCTGGATATTAAATGCCGCATGCTGTTGCCTAAGGAAGTGAACGAGGACGGAGAAGAGGAAGATCCTCGTGCAGAATTGGTGCAGAAACTCCTGGAGCATAAGATGTATAAGTTTATGGCCTTTGAGCTTCGCGACAGACAGGTGGATGCGGAAAAGAATTATTATCGCAAGAAGGATTTGCCAAAAGAAGTGGCGGATTATAAGCAACCGCTGAATTATGAAGAGTTAGTGGGCGATATGTCTTTGCAGAAATTGCATGAAGTGTTTAAGATGGTGGTAAAGAAGCAGGAAGATAAGATTGACCCCATCCGCAGTACTTACGGTAATATTGAAAAAGATGAGGTGGACATGGACCAAAAGATGCTGTACGTGGAAGCCTATGCAAAGGAACATAAGAAATTCAGCTTTCGCAAGCTTTTGGAGAAACAAAGCAGTAAGATGAATCTTATTGTGACATTTCTGGTTATTTTGGAATTGATGAAGAACGGAAAAATTGTGATTTCCCAAGAAAATATATTTGATGATATCATGATAGAATCCGTTAATTAAATACAGAAGGTGAATGAGATGGAAAGAGAAAAAGCAAAGGCAGTGATTGAGGCGGTTTTGTTTGCTATGGGAGAGTCCGTGGAAATAAGCAGACTTGCCGCTGTAATAGAAGAAGATGTGAAGACAACCAAAGGGATTTTGGATGAAATGGCAGCCGGATATGAAGCAGAGGAACGGGGTATTCAGTTAGCACAGTTTGAAGATGCAGTGCAACTTTGCACCAAAGCGGATATGTATGAATATTTGGTGAAGATTGCCAAGGCACCCCGCAAAATGACATTGACGGATACAGTGATTGAAACCTTATCCATTATTGCTTACAAGCAACCGGTAACCAGAGTGGAAATAGAGAAAGTAAGAGGCGTAAGCTGTGATCATGCCATCAATAAACTTTTGGAGTATGATTTAATTACGGAGCTGGGACGTTTGGATGCTCCGGGCCGTCCGCTCCTGTTCGGAACCACTGAGCAGTTTTTGAGATGCTTTGGGGTAAAGAGTTTGGAAGAGTTGCCGGAAATGAGTACGGTACAGTTGGAAGAATTTAAACAACAGGCAGAAGCTGAAGTACAGTTGCAATTAGATATTTAAAATAAAAGAGGGAATCGGTGCGTCCGATTCCTTTTTGGTATGTATGAGGGTTCAGATACATATACATGGTAACTAAAGGGAGGTTGTTACTATGTGGAAACGAATCATTGTATTTGGACTGACAGTTAGTTTGTTACTATGCGGAAATACGCAGGTGGCGGAAGCGGGCGAAATCCGGCTGTATGCCAAGGCGGCGGTACTTATGGATGCGGAAAGCGGCAGGGTTTTGTATGAAAAAAACGGAAGTGAGATATTGCCCATGGCAAGCACCACTAAGATTATGACATGCATTGTTGCATTGGAAAACGCAGATTTGGAAGAGGTGGTCAGTGTTTCAGCTTATGCGGCGTCCATGCCGAAAGTGAAGATGTATGTAAAAAAGGGGGAACGATATCGCCTGGGAGATTTGCTGTATTCTCTGATGCTGGAGTCACACAATGATGTGGCAGTAGCCATTGCGGAACATATTGGGAAACGTTTTTTGACCACTCAATTGCAAGCAAAAGACGTGTGCGATTATACCAGGGATGAATCTATGCAGGCGGTGGCAGCCTTTGCAGATTTGATGAATGCTAAAGCTATGGAGTTGGGATGTCTGAATACCTGGTTCATTACACCAAACGGGCTGGATGCAACGGAAACCTTTCTGAGAGAAGGCGGAGGGGCGGATGCAAGAGTAAATGAAAATGGGCAGGCTTCGGAAGAAGAGGGAAATATCCAGGAATTCACAAAACAACACAGTACCACGGCAAAAGAGCTGGCTACCATTATGTCCTATTGTGTTTTGCATTCGTCTAAGAAAGAAATGTTTCTGGAAATCACCGGTACCCCATCCTATACAGTAACTTCTTTGGATGGGCGCAACAGTTTTTGTACAAATCACAATGCTTTTTTGCATATGATGGAAGGAGCGTTCAGCGGTAAGACCGGATTTACCAATCTGGCAGGGTATTGTTATGTGGGCGCGGTTAAAAGGGACGGAAGGACTTATGTAGTGGCGCTTCTGGCTTGCGGGTGGCCCAATAATAAAGGATATAAGTGGAGTGATACGAAGGTATTGATGAATTATGGTATTGAAGAGTATGCCTACAGGGAGTTTGGAGATGCCTGGGAAGCGCTTGATTTGCCGGAGAAAGTCAGGGTCAGAAACGGACAAACTCCATACATAGGGCAAACTGCTTATGTATCTGTGAAAGTAGTGGAGGCGCCCGAACCGTCTTTGCATATGAAAGTGCTGAGAGGGGTGGAAGGGGGAGAGTTTCCAACCATAGAAAAATCAGATA
This sequence comes from Acetatifactor sp., assembly GCA_045590095.1. Classification (GTDB taxonomy): domain Bacteria; phylum Bacillota; class Clostridia; order Lachnospirales; family Lachnospiraceae; genus Acetatifactor. Next base: position 5,939 of record JAZNQI010000004.1, read on the forward strand.
CACCCTTTGGGGAAAGACAGGGACTTTTGATGCGGGCGGATGAAGAAGTGAAAGTGAATTATCAAATGGCAGACTTACTGGATGCACCTGTTTATAAGGGGGATATTATAGGCGTGATTACTTATGAAGTGGATGGGGTAATCTATAAACAGGAGGAAATTGTGGTAACTGCAGATGTGCCGGAAATTGATTGGGAATGGTGTGTGAAACAGATCTTACAGGGATTCTTCTAGGGTAATATAGTGAAGAAAAAGGAAAATGCAGTCGCAAAAACTGACAAAATCATTTAGAAAAACCAAAATTGTTCAAAGTGCACAAAAAGTTAATAAATAATTAACAAAATGTACAAAATGAGTAAAAAGTACTATTATTTTTGAAAAAAGCGTAGTATAATGACCATAGATATAGTATGGTTTACTGCGACCACTACGGAAATATACATACGACAGATTGACTTTCTGTCGAGATTAGAGGCATTAGATGGATTTTAGTAAGAAGAAATTACGTTTAGGTGACGTGCTGATAAATAGCGGCATGATTACAGAAGCACAGCTGGAGGAGGCACTTGCAGCACAGAAGGGCTCCGGTAAGAAGTTAGGTGAAGTTCTGGTAGAAAAAAATGCTGTTAACGAAGATGATATCGCAAGAGCATTAAGTAGCCAGTTAGGATTGGAAGTAGTGGATTTGATTAACATTTCCATTCCGGAAGAGATTTTACAACTGGTTCCTGTCAGTGTATTAAAGAAAAATAAGGTATTTCCTTTTGAATATGCAGAGAACAATATGAACGTCCTGCGTGTGGCTATGGCAGACCCCATGGATATGTACGCACAGGACGACGTGGCAATCATTACAAACTGTATGATTGAACCTGCTGTTACTACCACACGTAACATCATGATGGCCATTGATAAGTACTTTGGCCAGGATGAAGTAGATGCGGCGTTGGATAAATATGCAAAGGAAAGAAACCTTGCCACAGAAGAAATCGATGAGAGTGAAGCGGACGTTAACAATTCACCTATCGTTATGTTGGTTAAGGAAATGATTGATAAGGCTGTTCGTCAGAGAGCATCCGATATACATATTGAAGCGTTGGAAAGAAAGGTTCGTATCCGTTATCGTATTGACGGTGCTTTGTATGAAAGAGCAAAATACGACATTAACGTACTTCCGGCGATTGTTGCTCGTATTAAGATTATCGGTGGTATGGATATCGCCGAAAAGAGAAGACCGCAGGACGGACGTATTACACAGATTGTAGACCGTATGGAATACGATATCCGTGTATCTGTACTTCCTACCGTATATGGCGAAAAAGTCGTAATGCGTCTTACTTCAAAGACCGGACTTAGCCGTGAAAAGAGTCAGTTGGGTCTTCGCCCCAGAGATTTGAAGAGATTTGATCATATTTTGAGCCATCCCAATGGTATTTTGTTGGTTACAGGTCCTACCGGTTCCGGTAAATCAACCACCTTGTATACGGCTCTGAGTGAATTGAACCAGGAAGATGTTAATATCATCACCGTAGAAGATCCTGTCGAAGCAAATATCGACGGTATCAATCAGGTACATGTAAATGCAAAAGCGGGACTTACCTTCGCATCAGCGCTTCGTTCTATCTTGCGTCAGGACCCGGATATCATTATGATCGGTGAAATTCGAGACGAAGAAACCGCACGTATTGCAGTACAGGCATCTATCACAGGTCACTTGGTAGTATCCACACTGCATACTAACTCATCAGCAAGTACCATTACCCGTTTGGAAGATATGGGTATTGAATCCTACTTGATTGCAGACTCCGTTATCGGTGTTATTGCACAGCGTTTGGTTCGTAGATTGTGTCCTGAATGTAAACAAGAGTGTATCGCCACTGAAGAAGAAATGTTATTCATGGATATGGAAGGTCAGGCACCGATTAAGATGTACAGACCAAAGGGTTGTTCGAAGTGTGACAATACCGGATACAAAGGTCGAATCGGTGTATACGAAATTATGACAGTCAGTCAGGAACAGAAACATATCATCAGCCACAAAGGCGGTGTTGAGAAGATTAAAGCACAGGCTTTGGAAGACGGTATGTATACCCTGCATATGGCAGCTACCGAATATGTAAAGGAAGGTATTACTTCCTACGAAGAAATGGTTCGTATTTCGTTTGATAGCTAAATTCATAAAAAGTTCACAAATAATTCACATTTTTGAAAAAAAGGGTTAAGTATCTGTTCGAAAATGACGATATAAATATTGGAGGGGCGATATGGCTACTTTTGCATATGAAGCATTAGACAAAACAGGAAAAGCCTTAAAAGGTACTGTAGAAGCGGAAAATATTGATTTGGCGCGTGCAGACGTCAAAGGCAAGGGTTTGATGCTTTTAGATTTAAAAGAACAGGGTGCATTAAATAAGGAAATTAAGCTCGATATCGGTGGTAAACCGAAGCCTCGTGATTTGAGTGTATTCTGTAGACAGTTTGTAAGTATGTTACGTGCCGGCGTTACCATTTTGGATGCATTAAAGATGCTTGGTGATGCTACGGAAAATAAAAAGTTAAAAGAAGCAATTAACGGTATTCGTGTCAGTACAGAAAAGGGTGAAACCTTATCCAGTGCAGTTGCGGAATATCCCAAGGTGTTCCCTGAACTCATGGTTAACATGATTGCAGCAGGTGAAGCATCCGGTAGTTTGGATGTGGCTTTGGATCGTATGGCGACACAGTTTGAACGTTCTGCAAAGACCGGCGCTATGGTTAAAAAGGCGATGATTTATCCTATCGTTGTATGTATCGTAGCTATTATCGTAGTTATCGTTATGTTGGTAGTGGTTATTCCTTCCTATATGGAAATGTTTAAGGATTTGGGAACGGATTTGCCCGGTATTACCAAGGGTGTTATGGCGGCCAGTGATTTTGTTATGACCAAATGGATGATTCTTGTTCCGATTATTCTTGCTGTTATATTCCTTATTGGTGGATTTGCAAAGACAGATACCGGTAAACATTTCTTTGGTAAAGTTGCATTGAAGATTCCGGCCATCAGTAATCTTGTGGTAAAAAGTGCATCGGCACAGATGGCTCGTACTTTGAGTACTTTGCTTGCTGCAGGTATTCCTTTGGTGGAAGCAGTTGAAATTGTTCGTGATATTATGACCAATGTGTATTTCAAGGAAGCATTGGATGATGCAAAGAACGAAGTTATGGTAGGACAGCCCTTGTCCAGACCATTGGAGGAATGTGGATTATTCCCTCCCATGGTATACTACATGACTCGTATCGGTGAAGAAACCGGTAACAACGAAGAAATGTTGGATAAACTGGCTGATTATTATGAAGATGAAGTAGAAATGGCGGTAGCAGGTTTGATGTCCGCTATGGAACCGGCTATCATCGTAGTGCTTGCAGGTATCGTTGGTGTTATCTTGGGCGCTTGTATGGCTCCTATGTTAACAATGTACGACTCACTGAACAACTTGTAATTTGAATTAATCGCCTTCCGTGTAGGGACGGGAAGCGTTTAAGAGGAGGCGGAGCCTCCGGGAGGATGTCAAAGACATTACTTTATACACAGTCGAAAGACTCAAAAAGAAAAGGAGATTATGTGTTATGGAAAAGAAAATGAATAACAAAGGTTTCTCACTCGTTGAATTGATCATCGTAGTAGCTATTATGGCTGTTCTTATCGGTGTTCTTGCTCCTGCTTACTTGCAGTATGTTGAGAAATCAAAGAAAACTACTGACTGTACAGCTGTTGGCGATATCATGAATGCTATCGAAACTATCGCTGCTGACCCTGCAATCACCTGGACTGATATTACTGTTCAGATTACTTCTACCGGTACTACATACACTGGTGATCCCACCAATGCTGCTGGTGACGGATGTTTGGAATCAATTGTACCTGCTGGAGATGTTGCACTTAGTGGTACATGGAGCGGTGGTTCCTTCGATTTCACAGCTACAAAGAACTCTTCTGGTATTGTAACCTTTACTATCAACAGCGGTATTCAGACTACTGAAATCGACGAAATCTCTCCTGCATTATCTAACAGATTCTAATTATTGTTTGAGAGGTTGACTGTATGCCGTGGTTAATATTTCTGTACATAACGGTATTCCTGTATGGACTTGTGATAGGAAGCTTCCTGAATGTACTCATATATCGAATACCGAAAAAAGAAAATATTGCCGTGGTTAGGTCACATTGTATGAATTGTGATTATCAGCTGAAGTGGTACGATTTAGTGCCACTTTTCAGCTGGTTATTCCTAAAAGGCAAATGCCGCAAATGCGGACAGAAGATATCCGTTCAGTATCCCATAGTGGAAGCTGCGAATGCGATTCTTTATTTACTTGTGTTATCGATTCCAGGGTTGAGCATAATAGAATCCCTACTCTATTGCTTGCTTTTCAGTGCTTTATTGGCGCTGAGCGTTATCGATTTCAGAACGTATGAAATCCCGGTGGGATTTAATTACTTTATACTGATCCTGGGGCTGATTCGTATGGCTACTGATTATACGAATTGGTTGAATTACGTAATCGGCTTCTTTGCGGTCAGTACGGTTTTGTTCTTGATTATTTTAGTGTCCAAAGGACGCGCCATGGGTGGCGGTGATATGAAACTGATGGCCACTTGCGGTTTGTTAATCGGCTGGAAATTGATTATTCTGGCGTTTTTGTTAGGTTGTATATTAGGTTCTATTATACATATTATTCGTATGAGGGTTTCGGGCGAAGACCATGTTCTGGCTTTGGGACCGTATTTGTCAATGGGTGTTGCATTGGCGGTATTATTTGGCAAACAGTGGATCGATTGGTATCTTCTGGTAGTGCTTGGAATGTGAGGATAAGATATGGCAAAAGTATTAAGTATAGAAATCAGCAATTCGGTTATCAGAATGTGCCAGATGGATTACAAAAAGACAAATCCGAGAGTGTACAGACATGCAATGGTTGATACACCTCAGGGCGCTTATATGGATGGTCGTGTTTTAAAGCCTGAATTATTAAAAGATGTTATTGTGTCAGCGTTGAAAGACCATAAGATGTATAACACAAAGGATGTTGTGTTTAGTATTGCATCCAGCAAAATCATTACCCGTGAGGTAATGCTTCCTGCGATTAAGGAAAAATTAATTCCTAATATGATTAAGGCGAATTTAAGTGAATATTTCCCTATTGATTTATCCGCCTATGAAGTTTCCCATTTAGTATTGGAAAAGATTGAAGAAGGCAGTGATGCCGGTAAATATAAAGTTTTAATTTTGGCTGCAGAAAAGCACATGGTTAACAGTTATGACCAGTTGGCTACTTCTTGCGGTCTACGTTTGGTTTCACTGGATTATGCAGGTAACAGTATTTTCCAGGCAATTAAGAATGAAGATGAATCATCCAGAGTGATGATATTAAAGATAGAAGAAAAGTCTACCACAGTTACGATCGTTAACCATAAGAACTTGATGCTCCAGAGAGCGATTAATTATGGTATCAACGAAGTGATTGACGAAATCACAAAGAATCGTGTATTTAATGTAGATAATTATGATGAAGCATGGGATCTCGCAAAGAGAAAAGCATGTATTAAATATTGGATTAATGAAGATGCAACCAGAACTTCTGTTGATCTTTCTACACGTTTGGAAACCCGTGATTTTGATGAAAGTCAGGAAATTCGTGAAGCGAAGATTGAAGTTACTAAGAGCACAGAGCAGTTGATTAACTCTATCAGAAGAGTTATTGAATTCTATGCTTCACGTAATAACGGTGAAACGGTTGATCAGATTTTAATTTCCGGATGTGCCGGTGATATTAACGGTTTGGCAAGATTGTTCTCTAATGAATTTGGAATTAAGACTACAGTTTTGAATCGTTTGGAAGGTGTAGGCTGGCATGTTGTCGGCGGTGATGCAGGAATTCATAACTATGTATCTTGTATCGGTGCGGCTTTGAATCCTATCGGATTTATTTCCAAAGACAGAAAGGCCGGAGATAAGTCGGAGATGGACTTCTCCATGTATGCTATCCTGGTGTTCCTGGTTGCGCTTATTATAAGTGGCGTTTTGGTTTATCTGTCATACAATAAATATACGGATGAATTAGACAGAGAAAAAACTTTGAATCACCAGAAAGCAGATTATGAAGCTGCGCAGAAAGTATATGAGAACTATGTGACATATGAAGCTTTGTATGCTGAAGTGATGGCGGGCGATTATATGACAAAGCACCCGAACGACAATATTTTGAAGTTCTTGGAAGAGTTGGAATTAACTTTGCCGGCAAGTGTAGCGGTAAAAAGTTTTGTTTCTGATGATTTGAATGTTCTTATTACCATGGAAGTGGATAATAAGGAAACATCTGCCGGAATTATTGAAAATGTAAGAGAATTTGATAGCTTGATGTCTGTTTCTGTAGATTCTATCCGCGAGGTTGAAGTTAGTTTGACTGCAGACGAATATATTGAGTATTTGGAAGCACAGGAATTCGCGAAGAACTATGCTCTTTCCAATCCGGACCGCGATCAGTATATTGAAGATTTGATTGAGAAACTGAAAGAAAAGGCAGCGGAAGAAGCGGAAGAAGAGGAAGAAGAGGAAGAAGAAATAGTTGTAGAAGATGATACTGTATTCTACCCGGATAATACTGCTGAATTAGAAGCATACAAGGAAGCGTATTTTGAAAAATATGGTGTAGAATATGAACTTCCTGAGTTTGCTGAAATTTTGGATAACGGTGACATTGTTTACAATGTGAGAAAGATTGAGTTTACTTTAACCGGTTACTACTTACCGCCGGAAGTTGATGCAAAATAAGCAGTAAAGAAAGGACTGATTGATAATGAACAAGAAAAAAGGAATTAACAAGCAGGTTTTTGGATATATTTGTGTATTTGCGGTCCTTATTGTTGTAGCAGTTTATTTCTTATTGGTTAAGAAGTATGATGAGAAGGCAGCTACCACAAAAGCGGCCAATGATGCAACGGAAATAGAGATCAATGAATTAAAGCAGTACAAACTTAAAGAAGCACAGTATAAAGCTGATATGGCAACAATGAAGGAAAATATCTTAGCAGTTATGAATAAATATCCTGCGGGTTCCAGACCGGAAGATGTTATTATGCATGCTGTTACTACACAGTTGCTTACCAAGGTTGAGTATGAGAATATTAATATCGGAAGCCTTGAAGATTATAAGGTTATTGCGGCTGAAATAGTACAGGGGGCAGGCGAAAAAGAATTCCAGGAAGAAATTGCTTTTGTAGAACAGAAAGCTTCTTACGCAAATAAACTTGATTATGCTTCTTTAAAGGAATCAATCAAGGCTATATTGGACAGTTCATATATGATGGGTATCACTTCTATTTCTTACTCTGCTAAGAATGAAGAAGAACCCGGTATGTTGGAAGGTTCCATTGATGTTTCATTCTATAGTATGAGAGGTAACGGAAAAGAGTATGTAGCTCCGGATATCTTACCTTACATTAGTGGTGCAGAGAACATTTTCGGATATTATGAGATTTATTATGACAGTAAAGAAGCGGCTGAAGAAAAGGAAGAGGAAGAAGATTAAATAATTGCTGAGAAACGGATGGTAAAATAGCATGAGGATAATTCGTAAAAAAGGTAAAAAATCAAATAACAAAGGTATGACCTTAATAGAGTTAATGGTTGCTGTTGCAATACTATCCGTAGCGATTGTTCCCTTAATGTATGCATTTGTAAACTCTATGAAGTATAATGCTAAATCCAGAGAGTTACAACAGACTTCTGTATTAGCACAGACGATTATGGAAAAGTGCAAGAGTTATACAACTGCTGAAATTGATGAAAAAATGGATGACAAATCTTTTTTTGCATCCATGACAGTAGCAGCAGACGGAACGAAAGTTCCCCTGACAAACGGAACTACTTTATGGGGAGAGAATCGATTAAGTGCTGATGAGGTAACTTACTACGTTGGTGGTGTGCAATTGGAGAATCATAAATATGATATTGCAATGTATATTCAACCTCATGAAAGATATAATTACGCTACCGGAACGACTAAAACAGACTCCGATATGATTTATACAGAGAGTATGAATAAATATAACGATGCAGTTTTTACGGTAAATACAACGAGTGTAGATAATGGTTCCGGTGATGTTTATACTGTTGCAGGTATGGATTTTGAAGCATATAATGCGGCATTACAGTATATTAACGATGGTATAAAGGCTGTTGCGGCAACCAATGTGTCTATCATTGAGGAAGTGAATATTCCGTTGGATGAAATTGCAAGTATTGCCGGTAATAATTTGAAAGTGTATCGATATATTGATATTACTGCAAATAATGATGGGGCAGGACGTGATGTGGTAAATGTAACTTATACGTACACATTTGAGTTGGTCAGTGGTACATTTTCGTATAATTATCGCACTCCTAATGGTTCAATCATTCCGCTTGAATTTGATGTCGGAACATCAGAGATTCCGTTGTTTAATCCGACCTTTATGATTTACGATAATGCTGCTACTTCGGCGAGCGGTGCAGTATTAGAGAATATCTATTTCTTCTATTATCCGGCATATAATGCAGGTACAGAATATCCTATTAAGGAGGATGTTATTACAATTAATAACAATACCGGCCGTGAGCTTGGTTTTTATATGGTAAAACAGAAGAATACGATGTATACGGAAGCTCAATTAAGAACGAATGAAGAACATTATTATTCGCCGTATATAACTGTTTCTGGAAATGTTATTTTCTACCATAATTCGGATCAGAATATGGGAGGTGGAACTCTGACACCACTCCATATTTATGGTTCTGCAACTCCAATGGGTACACTTTATTCTCGTGAATATGATAATTTGATGTATGATATAGAATTGACAATTTATCCTGAAGGTTCTTATAACGGTTCTGGTATTACTGCCGGTTCTAATCCGATATTTACTATGCAGGGAACAATGTTAGATTGGTAACAAATAAGATTAATATAGAGAGGTCTTAAAATGAGAGACGAAAAGGAA
>JAZNQI010000005.1:0-7487 GCA_045590095.1 Acetatifactor sp.
GCAGAAATAAAGCAGCTGTTTCCGCGGATTAAAATTATCATCGTGACCTCCATGCCGGAATATACCTGGTTGCACAGGGCAAGAGAAATCGGTGTAGAATCCTTTTGGTATAAGGATGGCAAGAAGACTGCGATTCTGGATGTTATGAAAAGAACCATGGCAGGGGAGAGTATTTATCCGGATTCCACACCGCTTATTAGGATTGGAAATAGTACCAATCATGAATTTACAGAGCGTGAGTTGGACATTTTGCGAGAGCTGACCACCGGTGACAGTAATACGGAAATCGGAGAACGTTTATGTATTTCTGCCAGTACCGTAAAATATCATGTGGAGAATTTGTTGACAAAGACAGGTTTTCACACCCGCACGGAGCTGGCTTCCGAGGCAAGAAGCTTGGGGATTGTCATAAAGGAAAAATAAAAAACCCGCCAAATGGCGGGGGAACAAAGAAGGTTGCATTAATATAATGGAAGCAGAGTCGAGGAGATTTATTTTGAAGGGAGATAACTATAATGAAAAAAATTTTAGTAATGATTCTTGCGACTGCAATGCTACTGTCTTTGGGTGCCTGCGGAGGCGATAAATCCGATAATAACGATACGGGAAAAACAAGTTCAACACAAGACAGTGATGCTGAAAAAGCTCCTGTATCCCAAGAAAAGGAAGCGGAAAACAAGCCGGTAAAGGAGGAAGAAAGCATGATTGCTAAGAATGGGGAGATTACTCTCAGCTGTGAAAAAATTGCTGTCGTGGTAAACGGTAAAGCAGTGCCCATGCCATACAATCTTGTGGAATTGGAAAATGCCGGCGTTCTGGTAAATGAAATGTTTAGAGAGGACGAACTGGCATCAGGAGATTCCTTTGGTATAAATCTCTATTTGGATGAAAATGATGATTACTTACTGATTCCGGATTACTATAATGCGGGAGACGACACAGTCATTCTTACCGAGGCAGAGGCTAAAACAATCACTATGGTTACTTATGATAGTAATCCTGTAGACCAGGGTGTTTCTCTTCTTGGTGTAACGTTTGGTATGTCGAAGAGTGATGTTAAGAAGATGCTTGGTGAACCGATGAATGACGATGGCGATTATTGTGATTGGCAGATAGTGGTGACAGATGCTGATTATATAGGAAACTTGAGCATTTACTTTACAGGAGATACTGATGATGCCGGCGCTTGCGAGATTAGACTGGACTTTATGGAATGGTAATTAAATTGGATAAGAAATAGTAATTATTTAAATGAAGGAGGTTTTTTTATGAAGTATGTAGGAAAATGGAAGTTTCATTCTTTTGGAACAGTGGATGACGAAACCTGTGAAAGGGTTTGGCTGAATGCAGAGGAGTATTTGAACTCGCCGATGCCTTATATTGATGAAACAGATGAGGAAGCTGTTGCTGATGAGATGAAAGAGAGAAAGAGAATTGTGGGAACGATTCTGGAAGTGTGTGAAAATGGGGAGTTGTATATGCTGATGCCTTTTCCGGAGAATGTTTCTGAAGAGGAGGTTGCAGCAGCGGTGGCTGCCGGAGTAATCAAAGTTCGTGATGGTATGATGACTGATGAACCTATTGCTTGGCAGGAACGTGAAGGAGAACTTTGGGTAGAGATGGGCATGAGCGAAGACGGTTTTGTTCAGTTCAGCGGAGATGGGGATTTCTTAACCATGATTACTACCAGATATGAGAGAATGTAATAGAGAGGAGAACAAGAACATGGGCTTTTTTGATAATCTTAAGAATCAATTATCATCACAATTAAAGAGAGAAGCATCTAAAGCAGTGAATGATGCTGCAAAAAATGCATCACAGGCTATTGCAAAGGGAAGAAATCATTCGGAAAGTTTCTCCTTTGATAGTTTGCCTACTAATTTGGCAGAATTAAAAGCGCTTCCGGAGGCTTCTTTAGACTCTGCGTTTAAGACTGTAGCACTTTGTATTGCAGTACTTTGCAATTATGAGAAAGATGTAAATGCTACCTGGGAAATGCTTGACTTTTTAAAGGGACCGAAAAGTGTAAATGAAAAGGAAAAAACCTTTATTAAAGATCGTTTATCAGGAAAACAGTATAAAACATTGTCTTTCTTTAAAGGCGCTACTCCTGAAAACGGATATGCACCTTCTGTGCCGTATTCTATCACTGTAAGTGAAAATCCCTATTCTTTTGATGAAGAAAATTGGGCAACTCTCTATGTAACAAGTGGAGGCGCAGATGCACCAAGACCTGTTAAGTTGCGTAGAAAGCCTTCTACAAATCAGTGGTTTATAAATGATATTCAGTGTCTTGCAGATATTAGAATCCCTACACAGCAAGATGCGTGGGCATAGGTAGAGCATTGTTGCCTGGAGAAGAGAGGAAAAACAATAATGAAAAAATTTTTAATGATTCTATTATTGGTGTGTTTTATGGGTTCATTTACTGCATGTGGAAATGAAAAAGATGAGACTGACGATGAAAGACCACGAGCAACAAATGAGGCGGATGAGGAAGAAGATGAGGATCCGGCTGTAAAAGACACAGAGAAAGAGAAGCCGGAAGATTCTTTTGATAAAGACAAAGAGGAGACAAAGGAAGAACCACCAATAGAGGATAAAGAAGTAATCGAGTCCCCAGAGATTTTGTCTTTGGTACAGACCTATTCTGCCCGACATGAATGGCAGGATGATCTTTGGTTGCTATATAGCGAATACTCTAATGTGACAATGTGGGAAGGTGCCGGGCAATATGCCGAGATAAATCGTGTGTTATTAGAGACAGCCGGTATGCAGACACGTTCCATGGAGGATGAGGCAGATAACATTTTAAGCTTTATCGCAGAGATGGGGATGTTGGACGGAGACTTGGCGGATTTTGAAACGCAGGTATCCACATCCAATGCACAGGTCAGAAGAGCTGATAGTGTGGTGTTAAGTTATGTAACAGACTCTTATGCGGATTATGGATTTATTGAGGATTTCAGAGGAATGTGGGGAAGTAATTACGATGCCCAGACAGGAACGGAACTGTTGCTCTCAGATGTGATTCTCGACATGGATGCAGTCCCGGCAGTTGTATGTAAAGAGTTAAACAGCCATCTTTGGGCAGGTGAGGATTATCCTGAAACAGTGGTGGAAGAGTATTTTAAGAATACGCCTGAGGACGGTATAAGGTGGTCATTAGATTATAATGGTGTAACTTTTTATTTTGGATATGATGATTTCACGGAAATGGGATTCGGAGGTAAAACTGCAACAGTTTCCTTTGCGGAGTATCCGGAGTTGTTTGCAGAGAAGTATATGAATGTACCGGAAGCGTACATGGTCAGACTTCCGCTGGATTATTCCTTCTTTACGGATTTGGATAGTGACGGAACGTTGGAGGAAGTGAATTGTACCGGTTTGTTTAATGAAACAGACAGATTCTATACTCAGTTTGGAATTTACACGAACGTAAACGGTTATTATCAATACGAAGACTTGTTTGCATATGATTTTCAACCCTATTATGTGAAAACAGAGGAAGGAAACCACTATATTTATTTGTTCTGTGAGGAGAATGAAATCGGAAATCATGTGCCGGGTCAGATGATGCTGGTAGTATACAATGTAAATGGTGGTGTACTTACAAGAGTTGGAGATATGAATATCGGACCGGCTTATATCCCTTCAGATATGTTCCTGTTGCCTTTGGACCCTAATCATATGCGCCTAGATAATTATGACAGTGGTGCACAGGATTTTGAAGTTTATAAGGTAGGAAAAGATGGTATGCCTGAGTTGATTGCGCAGGAAGAAATTCCTTCTACAGAGGAAACACAACCCTCAGAAGAAGTGGTAGAGGTGGATAGTGTTGAGGACTTTTTAGAAGCAATTCAGCCGGGAACTACCATAATATTTAAACCCGGATACTATAATCTGAGTGAGTATATTGAAAAAATATGGAATGAGCAGGGAGAAGAATGGAACCAAAAGCATCCATATGTTGAGTTATATGAATGTTGGGATGGCGGCATAGAGGTAGCGATTCAGGATGTGAATTATTTGGGTATTTTTGCAGACTTGGAGGGGGCTGTAATTACTGAGCTTGTTGTGGAAACAAGAGCCGGAGCTGTTTTGAATTTTGAGGACTGTAATAATATTTTTATGCATGGTCTTACTATGGGACATACTCAAGATGGAGCATGCGATTCCAGTGTAATTTCGTTTCGGAATACTTCGAATGTCTACTTAACTGCTATGGACTTATACGGATGTGGAATGTATGGGTTTGATGCAATGTACGGAAGTGGTAACATATATGTGCAGAGTTGTACCATCCGTGACTGCGAAGACGGACCTTTCTATATAATGGACTCGCAGGGAAAATACGAGTTTCGGAATTGCTGGTTGAAGGGTTCTAATGGCGGTGGTTATTATGAACCGGCAGACGGTGCGGAGCTTTCTTTCATAGAGTGCAGCTTTGGTGAAAAGGAGACCAATCATTGGTACTTTAACAATTATGCTACATTTACAGATTGCTATTGGGAAGAAATCACAGAATATCCGGATGTAGAACCTGAAGCGGAGGACATGCTGGATTTTGACAGTCTGGTTCCGTTAGGACCGGACGAGTTGGCAAATTGGGGCGAGGGAGATAGAATTTTTGCGGATACCTATTATGCTTGGGCATTCGTCAATCCACAATCCGGTGAAACGGAGTATTATCCATACTTTACATTAGAACTGGCAGAAGACGGAACCGGCTGGTGTGAGACTGAAAATGAGTATTTTGAGTTTGTGTGGTATATGGAGGATGACGGAACTGTAATATTGGAGGAAAATGAACGCTATTTCTATTTAATGCCATACAAAGATAGCTCCTATGGATTTGACCAACTGTATTTCAGTATGCAGATGGATGAAAAGTTGATTTGGCTATATTAAAGTGTGTTTTGTTGCAGAGGGACCGAAAGGTTCCTCTGTTTATTTTTTCTAAAAAAACCATAAAATTGTTGCCGTGCACTGCTGTAACGTGGTAAAATATTGATAATTATTGTATTACAGGCAGAAGGAGGAGATTGGATGGCAAAAAATATATACACAGAAATCACACCAAGGATGATAGAACTTGCCGAAATGACAGAAAAGGCAGATATTATAGATAGCGAGCTTTTTACAAAATATGATGTAAAGCGCGGACTTCGTGACTTGAACGGTAAGGGCGTATTGGCAGGACTTACGCATATATCAGATGTTCGTGCGTCTAAGGTTGTGGATGGTGTATCTGTACCGACAGAAGGAAGCTTGTTCTACCGCGGATACAATGTAAAAGATTTGGTCAGCGGTTTTGATAAAGACAGTAGCTTTGGATTTGAAGAAATTACTTATCTGCTCCTGTTTGATGAATTACCGAACAAAGAAAAATTGGCAGAGTTTAATGAGATTATTGCTTTTTATCGTAATATACCCACCTATTTTGTGCGTGATGTTATTATGAAAGCACCCAGTAGGGATATGATGAATGCTATGGCAAGAGGGGTACTTACCCTGTATTCTTATGATGACAAGGCGGATGACACATCACTGCCCAATGTACTCAGACAGTGTATACAGTTGATTAGTATATTTCCAATGTTATCTATTTACAGCTATCATGCGTCAAATCATTTCCACAACGGAAAAAGTTTGATTATTCATCAGCCCAGACCGGAATTGTCTACTGCGGAGAATATTTTGCATATGCTTCGTCCGGATAGTAAATATACTCCTTTGGAAGCAAAGCTTTTGGATATTGCGTTAGTGCTTCATGCAGAACATGGTGGCGGTAATAATTCATCCTTCACCACACATGTAGTATCTTCTACATTAACAGATACTTATTCTACCATCGCTGCGGCAATCGGTTCCTTGAAGGGCCCTCGACATGGTGGAGCAAATATTAAAGTAGTGCATATGTTTGAGGATATGAAGCAGACAGTGAAGGATTGGACCGACGAAGAGGAAGTAAGTGATTACTTGAGAAAGCTTTTACATAAAGAGGCTTTTGACCGTGCAGGTTTGATTTATGGTGTGGGTCATGCGGTGTATTCTAAGTCAGACCCTCGTGCAGAAGTGTTAAAGAGTTATGTGGAAGCTCTTTCCATTGAAAAGGGATTGGAGAAGGAATTTGCATTGTATTCCATGGTAGAGAGATTGGCACCCCGGGTGATTGCTTCTGAGCGTAAAATGTACAAGGGCGTGAGTATCAATGTGGATTTTTATTCCGGATTCGTATATGATATGCTGGATTTGCCCATGGAATTGTACACACCTCTTTTTGCGATTGCGCGTATTGCCGGTTGGAGCGCACATCGACTGGAAGAACTTGCTAATAACGGTAAGATTATTCGTCCGGCATATAAACCGGTGGGTAGTGACAAAGAATACGTACCAATGAGTGAGCGATAATTCTTTGAATTTTCTTTAAAAATGAAGGGAAATAAGGTAATGGAAATCAGAGATATGTTAAAAAAAGTGGACCATACAAAGTTGCAGGCTTTCTGTACCTGGGAGGAGATTCAGGCACTTTGCGAGGAAGCGATTGAATATGATACGGCTTCTGTTTGCATTCCTCCGGCTTATGTAGAAAGAGTGCATAAAACTTATGGTGAGAAGATAAATATTTGTACGGTTATCGGTTTCCCTTTGGGATATCAGGTGACAGAAGCCAAGATAGCAGAAGCAGAAGCGGCAATTGCACAGGGTTGTAATGAAGTGGATATGGTTATTAATGTGACTGATGTGAAGAATGGCTTGTTTGATAAAGTGGAAGAAGAAATTCGCCAAGTGAAGAAGGCATGCTGTGACCATATTTTGAAGGTAATTATTGAAACCTGTTATTTGACAGAGGAAGAGAAGATTGCCATGTGCCATGCGGTAACAAATGCAGGTGCCGATTATATTAAAACTTCAACCGGTTTCGGTACGGGTGGTGCTACTGTAGAGGATGTAAAGCTTTTCAAGGAGCATATTGGTCCTGATGTAAAAATAAAGGCCGCAGGCGGTGTATCTTCCTTGGAAGATTTGAAAACCTTTATCGAACTTGGCTGTGATCGTATAGGCACGTCCAGAGCAATCGGTTTGTGCAAAGGTGAATTGACAAAAGGATATTAGAAATAATAATGTCACAATTTACTTGTTTGTGCCTATAATATATGAAGGACAATCCGGGACATAACATCCTACCGCAGAACGCTTGCGCGAGGTCTTGCTTGTAGGAAATTATGTCCCGGCTTGTCTGTCGTGTATATTGCCCGTACAAATAACCAAATCGGCCCTTATTCAATTGCGATGGAATTCAGCATTCCATAGACTTCCTCCGGGGAATCGTAGGTCAGTGTAAGAGTATACATGGTATTTAAATCATTGGTGCTGAACATATATGCATGAGCGTCATAAATACCATTTATCGCCCTGTCATCCAGCAAGACAATTCCGCAGATATCCTCCGTTTCATAGATGTACTTGCAATCGCCGCGATA
>JAZNQI010000006.1:0-3588 GCA_045590095.1 Acetatifactor sp.
ATTCTGCTTTACATGATAAAGCGCCTTATCTGCCTTGGAACATAAACTCAAATAATCATATCCGTCGTCAGGAGCCAGGGCAACACCAATGGATACGGTAATCAATGCATCCGATCCGATAATCTCACTTACATCGCTTTCCATGCGCTCAATTACCATAGTACAATACTCTCGAATCTCATCAGCCGTATATTCACCCTTTAAAAAGCATACAAACTCATCTCCGCCGATCCGGGCCGCAACATCTCTTGGACCTACACTGGCACCCAATACTTCAGCAAAACGAACCAGAACCGCATCGCCCATAATATGTCCGTAAGTATCATTAATCAACTTGAAATTGTCCAAATCAAAGATAAAGAACACACCACGTTCTTCGCCTGATGATAAATGACGTTCAATCTCATCTTCCACGTGTTTGCGATTCCACAATCCGGTCAATACATCTTTTCTGGCACTGATGGACAAATTCTTTCTTAAATCTTCAATCT
This sequence comes from Acetatifactor sp., assembly GCA_045590095.1. Classification (GTDB taxonomy): domain Bacteria; phylum Bacillota; class Clostridia; order Lachnospirales; family Lachnospiraceae; genus Acetatifactor. Next base: position 492 of record JAZNQI010000006.1, read on the forward strand.
GCAAAATCTTATCAATTCTGCTAAGCATTACGCCGGGCTCAAACGGTTTCAGGATAAAATCCATCGCTCCCATCTTCAGTCCTTTAATCTCGCTCTCTCTCTGGTCATCCACCGTCAAAAAAACGACTGGCACATTAGCAGTTTCAGGATTAGACTTAATCCTCTCTAACGTTTCATAGCCATCCATTTCAGGCATACGAATATCCAAAAGAATCAAATCCGGTTTCACTTTCTGTAAAAAGTTTAATGCCTGAGCACCTGATTTCGCCATTGAAAGCTTATAGTGATCCTGTAAAACTTCTGCCGCACATTTCAAATTAGTTGTAACATCATCTACAATAAGTATATGCTTCATCTTTTCCATAGGTCTCTCCGAATGCTATGCATTTAAAAAAGCCAAAACTTCTCCTACCATTTCTTCTTTATCGCATACTGTATCGTGTAAAACTGCTGCGGTACGAATCTCTTCGATTGCAGGAGGCACAACCACATTAGAAATCTTGGAAAGCCGATCAATCAATTCAAAATCTCCACAATCTTCAATGCTTCCCTCTACAGCTTCCATTACGCTTCTGGTAAATTTAAAGCAACTTGCAGTGGAAACAATTACATTAACAGTTTCATCCTTAGTCTCCTTAACATATCTTCTGTAAACAGTGGCTGCAACTGCAGTATGAGTATCCATCACATAACCGGATTCTCTGTATACTTCCGAAATGGTTTCTGCCACCTCTTCTTCTGTTGCAAACCCACCGACAAAATCCTTAAGATTTGCTTTCATGGAATCGGTTATCTCATACTTTCCGTCTGTAGAAAGTGCACTCATCAATGCCTTATTCTTCGCAGCATCTTCTTCTGCAATGAAATAAATCAAACGCTCTAAGTTACTGGAAATCAAAATATCCATGGAAGGAGATGTTGTTAAAATAAATTCTCTGTTTCTGTCGTAGCATCCTGTTTCAAAGAAATCAAACAATACCTTGTTCTCATTGGATGCACAAATCAATTTATTCACGGGAATACCAATCTGTTTCGCAAAATATCCGGCCAGGATATTTCCGAAGTTTCCGGTAGGCACGGTGAAATTAATCGCATCTCCTGCCTTAATACGTTCTTCACGCAGAAGTGTCGCATAAGCATGCACATAATATACCACCTGCGGAACGAGACGGCCGATATTAATGGAATTGGCGGAAGAGAACTGGAATCCCATCTCTCCAATCTTCTTTCCTAACTCTTTGTCTGAGAAAATATTCTTCACACCTGTCTGGGCATCATCGAAATTGCCTGTAATTCCCACAACCTTAACATTCTTTCCCTTCTGGGTAACCATCTGTTTCTCCTGAATGGCCGAAACACCATTCTTAGGATAAAAGACGATAATTCTGGTGCCTTCCACATCGGCAAATCCGGCAAGCGCCGCTTTTCCGGTATCACCGGAGGTTGCGGTCAAAATAACAATCTCTTTGTCTACCCCATTCTTTTTGGCCGCAACAGACATTAAATGCGGCAAAATGGATAACGCCATATCTTTAAACGCAATGGTTGCACCATGGAATAACTCCAGATAGTATGTATGATCAACCTCTGTCAACGGTGCAATGGCATCCGTATCGAATTTCTCATCATATGCTCTTTCAATACACTGTTTTAACTCTTCTTCCGTAAAATCAGTTAAAAACAGCTTCATAACCTCATACGCAATCGCTTTATAGTCCATTCCCGCCAGTTCTTCCAAGCTCTTTTCCAGCTTAGGAAAACACTGGGGAACAAATAAACCGCCATCCTCTGCAAGACCTTTAATGATAGCCTCTGATGCACTTACCAAACCCTCTGCACCTCTGGTGCTTCTATACTTAATTTCCATAATTCCTCCAAAATATATACTAAAAATGCCCTGCAAACATATGCTTCCCTGATGCAACAAAGCTACTCTGCAATTCGATTTCAAGCCTTGGAAACCACGCTTACAGTTTACAAACAATTATAGCATAATAAATTTTCTTATGCAAACCTTAAAAGGATAAAAACTTGAACATTTTTCTTGCCCGCCGGAAACCGAAATGTTACAATACAAATATGAGTAGTATGAAAAAAGGTGTTTTTGCTGCACACAAAAAAGACAACTCCATATATTACCGTGTATCCGTCACGCATCACGGAAAACATATCAGTCTGGGCAGTTTCGATTCCGAATCGGCCGCCGCTGACTGTTATGATTTTGCGCGCAATTTACTCGACGGCGCCCCTTATTCCTGCGGAGATTATCGAAATGAATTCCCTATTTCTTTCGAAAAATGGATTGTTCTTTTAAATTATCGCGATAACGGCCTGTATTTTAAAACACCCATCTACTTACGCCCCAATTATTTTCAATATTTTCTGACACCGGAACGTATTCTGATTTTTGACAAGGATGACTTATTCTTTTATGCTTCCCACAAAATAATGGCCAGAGGAAACCACCTGTTTGTATCTGATTACGGCATGCAGATTAACATCATGAACCGCTACGATATTATGAGTTACGCTGTACAGGGACGCGACTATGATTTCGCCAACGGAAACGAGAATGATTTCCGTTACTCCAATCTTATCATACACAATCGTTACCGCGGTGTCAGGGTACGAAACACGGGCGATGAAATACTGTATGATGCCTATATCCATGTAGTCGGCATGACCAAAATCGGCACCTATCCATCTGCAGAGTATGCGGCAATTGCTTACAACAAGGCCATCGATGTTCTCTCCCGCACCCAACTCAAAAGGCATTTCATTCCGAATTATATTGAGACCATGTCCCCCAAGGAATATGCCTCCATTTATACAGAACTCAAAATCAATCCACGACTTTTGCAGGTTCCCGCCAAAAACGATACAGAGCAAAGCAAACAAAAAACCGACCGTGAATAATCAGTTGTCCTGATTGTTTCGGTCGGTTTACTATATTGCACGAAGAATGCTTCGCCCATAACTTCTTACTTCACGGAATAATCCACAAAGCTTACGGATAAACTTACGGGACCGGAAATTCCCTCTACGGTACCAACATTTGTATATTTCCACATCTGATACCGGTAGGGATAATCGGGTA
>JAZNQI010000007.1:0-6982 GCA_045590095.1 Acetatifactor sp.
GCTCTGTCGTACAGACCGTAACCGGGCATAGCCACTTCATCCCAGATCATACGACCATGGTCAGGGCGGATCGGTCCGGTAAATCCGATATCATAAAGAGCCTTCATGATCTCATACATATCAAAAGTACCGTCGCTGGAAAGGTGTGCTGCTTCTTCAAAATCTGTAGGTGAGTTAAACTTCAAGTTACGCACGTGTGCAAAGTGAACTCTTCCCTTCAAAGAACGAATCATATCCGGCAAGTCATTCTGCAGGTTTGTACCATAAGAACCGGAACAGAAAGTCACACCATTATGTGGGTTATCCACCATCTTCATCATGCGAAGAATGTTTTCCTTGTTAATGATAATACGAGGCAGACCGAATACACTCCAAGCAGGATCATCCGGATGAATTGCCATGTTGATATCATACTTATCACAAACAGGCATAATTCTCTCCAAGAAATACTTCAAATTCTCAAATAATTTCTCATCGGTTACGTCCTTATACATTTCGAAGAGTTCTTTTACTCTTGCCATACGTTCCGGCTCCCAACCGGGCATTACAGTACCGTTCATGTCGCCTGCGATAGACTCAAACATCTTCTCCGGGTTGATTGCATCGATTGCGTCCTGATTGTAAGCAAGTACAGTAGAACCATCGGGACGTACACGTGCAAGTTCACTTCTGGTCCAGTCAAATACAGGCATGAAATTATAACAAACTATATGAATATCAGCCTGTCGGAGTCTTTCCAAAGTGGTAATATAATTTTCAATGTATTGCTCTCTGTCAGGAGTACCCACCTTAATGGCATCATGAATATTTACACTCTCGATACCAATCAACTTCAGTCCTGCATCTTCAATCTCCTTCTTCAATGCAAGGATATCTTCCATCTCCCAAGCTTCACCCGGTGCAGTACCGTAAAGAGTTGAAATGACTCCTTCCACTCCCGGAATCTGTCTGATTTGTTTCAAAGTAACGGTGTCGTATTTGCTGCCGTACCATCTTAATGTCATCTGCATGATGCGTTCCTCCTGTTTCTATTTGTTCTCATCTCTTTTATACCAGCTCCTTATTGCTTGCCTGTACTTGTTTATCTTCTGCACCGCAACCATTCAGGAACCTGACTTTTTTCCTACACAAAGCATTTTACCATATACAAAAACGCTTTAAAACCGCATTTATTGCTTGAAAACATGCAAAAATTGCTATAATATATCACTATAAAGTAATTATTATGGAGGTTTCTCATGATTTCAGCCAAAATCAAAACCTTGGATGCCAGCGATGAGCGTCAATATATGATAAATGAACATTACGAAGTCTATGAAAAACACGGTGCCCCAACGGGTGCTGCTGCTTTTCACTACCATAATTTCTATGAAATTATTTACGTTTTAGAGGGAGAATATTCCTCTCTTTTGGAAAATCAAATGTATCATTTAAAGAAAGGCGACTTTTTACTGATTGACTGCAATATTATGCACCGCTATCACCCCATGGCCGAAAAGGATGCCTCTTCCAAACGTATTATTTTGTGGATTACCAAGTCCATGTTGGAGAAACTTTCCGACAAAACCACGGACCTTTCCGCCTGCTTTTACGGCGGAGAATCCTGCGCCTACCACTTCCCTGTTTATTACGAAGAAATGCTTCGGGGATATTTGATGAAGCTTGCCATGTCAGAATTGGTGGACGGTCAGCAGGCAAATTCCAAAGAAGTCATGGACAGAGGACATCTGACTTTATTTTTTGCATATTTGAACCTTTTATGCAGTCGTAAAGAATACTGGTTTAAAGAAGAGGAAACCACTTCCCACCCGCTGGTAGAAGCGATTTCCTCTTACATCGAAGCTCATATTCAGGAAAACATCACCGTGGATGATCTGGCGAATCACGCCCATATGAGCAAATATCATTTCTTACGCAAATTCAAAGAACTGACCGGCACCACCGCGCATGCATTCCTTATCGACAAACGTCTGCTCCATGCCGTAGATGGCTTGCGCCAAGGTAAATCGATTACCCAAGTTTGGCAGGATGCCGGTTTTGCAGATTATTCTTCTTTCCTGCGCAATTTCAAAAATACATTCGGAGTGTCACCGGGGAAGTATAGGGAGTTTTACTAAACAGCAGCGGGGGGCATACTTCCTTCCCTATTGACCGGGCTCAGCAATTCTGCTTACCCCCACATAAATATCAGACACTTCATACCAGGTGGCATAATCCGTCACGCCGGTTTCCGGAAGGTTGAAAATTCCTTGGAATGTACGAATTGCCTCTGCTGTCCGGGCTCCATAAATACCATCCGCCGTTATAGTAGGAATGGCCGGATAATTTCTTGCAATCCTATTCAACTGATTCTGCAACTGGCGCACCTTATCTCCCGATGAACCAATCGTTAAACTATAGCCCGGATAAGAAGAAGGTACCCCGGAGATAATCTCTGCCGTATTAATGTACATATCGTTACCATAATAATATCGCAGAATTTCGATAGCGGTATAACCCTCATCCCCTAAATATTTGGAGCCCCACTGACTAAGTCCGTTACAAGTTACTCGCTGTCCGTCGCAATAGGACGTCAAAATGGGCTGGCGCACGCCCGGTCTGGACAAGTAATTTGCAAATACTGTATCCACAAGCACATCAATATTCTCATAAATATTTCTGCCATATACCCACTTTTGATCATAAGCCGTAGAAGAGGTAATAGTAAAGTCATAACCCTGTCCCCGGTACCACTCTGTATACACTCGGTTTAGTGTAAAAGACATAATTGCCAGAATATTTGCATAGATACTTGCCTCCGGCCAAGTGGAATAAATCTCACAGGAAGCCACGTTTTTAATGTAATCCTTGTAACGAACCCAGTAATTAGGCGCCGTAGCGTCATTCGGCACACCATCATGTACAATAATATACTCCGGAATCACCACCCGGCTTAAAACAATTTCCCCGCTTTCCGCCATGGGCTTGATTTCATCTTCCGGTATTTTGGGCGGATATTCTCCAAACAATGTATGCACCGGAATACTTACGATTTCCTCCTCGCCCTGCGCCATTTGCAGAGGTATCATACGAATTAACTGCAGAGACAATTCATTGGGGAAAATCTCCGCCCCCGTCACCATGATGGGCTCGTATCCTTCCGCCTCCACCGTAATATTGTAGTCCGTATAGGGCTGTACCTCCGAAGGTTCCTGAGACAGAGCAAAGGGCGGTGCCGTCAACTGAATGGTTTCCGTAGTGCCGGAACTGTCCGTGGTTGCCGTAGCCACCACCGTTTCCGGCTCTGTTGTATATGAAATGCTTATCTGCGCCCCCTCCACCGGAATATATCCTATGGTGGAAATCACACTGATTCGTAAATCCCCAAAGTATGCCTGTTCTTGATTATTAATGTCCATCTTTTTACCTTTATTGGTCCTTTATGGGTAGTATATGCAGATAAATATCTCTCGTTCCTTATAAAAAGTAATGTTCTATCAATTTTTCCACCCACTCCGAGTCCAATGGATTATCCTGAGTTTCATAAGTAGTGATTAGATTGATGCCCGGAAGGATTCCATTCTCTGTGTAAGTCCTTATCTTGCAAGTAGCATTAGATGCATACTCAGGCTTATCCATTAATCCAAAATGCTCCCAATAAAAAATTTTACCCGTTATGGGATGACGAATTGTAAAATCAGGATATACTACTGCATCCCCAAACGTCAGCGCGCACTCATAACGAAACGGAATCTTATGTTGAAACAAAAGCATATCAATCATCATTTCAGATTTTGAACGCACCACATTACCGGAAATGCTTTTATAAATCAAGCGTTCCGGATGTAAATTATTTTTTTCATAAAAAGAACTTTGCCATTGTTTAATTTCAGTAGAAATAGGGACGAACTGTCCAGATAACAATTTTTGATATTCAGAAGATTCTGTAAGAAGTGCATCTGCCTTACCGGCTGATGTATGATGATTAAGATAAAATCCAAGTGCTCTCTTTTCTCTTTCTAATTCCTCCATTTTCAGTGTCAGATATTTTTTTCGAGCAAGTTTCTCGGCCAGTAAATGATTCTTCTTTGATATGTAGGTCTTTTGGTGACCATTACTTTGATACCACTTACTCTTCGTACCATCATGGCAACAAATCAATTTACCATCCGGGAGACTCGAAATCTCTTTCTTCAATTCCTCACTCTCCTCGCCAAGCCGGTTATACTCATATAAAATTCTGTCGTATAACGTAATAATGCCTCCTTTCTCATACCTCAATAGCAGTTTTGTCTCCATACTTACATAGCTATGTGAATGTCAAAATCATCCGCCTTAACCATCCGCATAGTATTGTATATATTTTATACGCATATTACTTTTTTGCAAGTATTCTATGTAATATTTTAGTTTCTTTATGATTTTTTTAGATATATATAGGCCTTATACCATTAATATCAGATTTTCAAGACTGCTCCAATGTTCAAAACTCCCCTTATGTATAAATTATATCCCACATCAAAATTAAATTCATCCTTGGCGGTCTATAGAGAAAAAAGTTGCACAATGATTCCCTTCCCACGTCGTTCGGGGGTCTATGGAAAATAAAAATACCTGCCGATTCCCTTTTTTACTGTTTTCGCCACTTTTGGGCTTAAAATTCTGTTTTCAAGCGGTCTATAGAAAAAAAGCTTTCCATAGGTTCCACTTTCCAATTATTTGGAGGTCTATAGAAACAAAATAATTTTTCGAATCCACTACACAAGTTTCCTTTTTTCACAAAAACACCCGGGGATACTGATATGTCTCCATCATTCCGGTAACATATCACACCCGGGCGTTAAAACTGCACCTTACTTTGTCAACAACATCATAATCTCATTACTTCTTGCAATAAATTTACTCATATCTTCAGGTGAAAGAGGCTCGTGCTGAATCTTTGCCAAATCATAGAGCTGCTCACAAATCATCTTGGTATTTTCACCTTCTTGATTTTCTACCACATACTCTACCAAAGGATGGTTGGCATTGAGTACCAAAGTCTCTCCGTCACCACCGAACGCACTCATGTCCATACCCGGCATTGCATACATCTTCATCATATCCTGCATACGTCTGCTTTCTTCGGACAAGGTAATCACAGAAGCCACCTTCTTATTTTTAAGTTTCTGAAGCTTCACATTCAGCTTGTCATTTTTCAACGCCTTCTTCATCATTGCCATTAAAGAGGCTGCCTGTTCCTCCATTTCCTTTTCTGCTTTCTTGGAGGTCTTTGCCTTAAATACATCTGTCAAATCAGCGTCGATTCTCTGGAATTTGATACCTTCGTTCTTTGCTTCCAACTGAGATACAAAAGGCTGATCAATATTGTGTGTGAGAATTACGGCATCCATCTTGGCAGCCTTAAACATACTGATATACTGTCCCTGCTGCTTTTCGTCAGTCACATAGTAAATAACCTTTTCTTTCTTCTCTGTATCCTCACCGTCTGCCATATCAGCATCTTCTACCACTTCTGCCTCTACTACATCGCCCTTCTCATCTACAGCCTCTTCAGATTCCTCCAAAGGCTTGATTTCCAGACATTCCGGCAAAGTCAGATACTTACCGTCCAAATCCTTAAAGAGAATATAATTGGTCATCTTTTCGCAGAATTTATCGTCTCTTAAGCAACCATATTTGATAAACGGACTGATATCGTCCCAGTATTTTTCGTACTCTTCTTTCTCGGTCTTGCACATGCCGGAAAGCTTGTCTGCCACCTTCTTGGTAATATATTCGGAAATCTTCTTTACGAAACCATCATTCTGCAAAGCACTTCTGGACACATTCAACGGTAAATCCGGACAGTCGATTACACCCTTTAACAAAAGCAGGAACTCCGGAATCACTTCTTTGATATTGTCTGCAATAAATACCTGATTGTTGTATAACTTAATGGTTCCCTCGATAGACTCATACTCCATATTAATCTTGGGGAAGTACAAAATACCCTTTAAGTTGAAAGGATAGTCCATATTCAAATGAATCCAGAACAAAGGCTCCTTGTAATCTTGGAATACCTTACGGTAAAATTCCTGATACTCTTCCTTGGTACACTCATTTGGATGCTTGGTCCAAAGAGGTCTGGTTTCATTCAAAAGCTCCGGACGCTTCTTAATTTTCAGTTTTTCAGCCTCGTCCTCTTTTTCCGGCTTAATCACTTCTACCACTTCATCAGTATCCAGCTTTTCCTCTACGGAAATTGTCTGGGTATCAGTACTGTTTGCCTTGGACAAATAAATTTCTGTAGGCATGAATGAACAATACTTCTTAATCACTTCACGCGCTTCATATTCGTTACAGAACTTCAGACTGTCTTCATTCAAAAACAAAGTAATAGTAGTTCCTACCTCGGACTTATCGCCGTCTTCCATAGTAAACTCAGTACCGCCGTCACATTCCCAATGCACCGGCGCTGCGCCTTCTTTGTAAGATAAAGTATCGATATGGACTTCATTTGCTACCATAAATGCAGAATAGAAGCCCAAACCGAAATGACCGATAATCTGGTCAGAGTTACTCTTATCTTTGTACTTCTCAATAAAATCAGTAGCACCTGAGAATGCAATCTGATTAATATATTCATCTACTTCCTCAGCAGTCATACCTAAACCATTGTCAGTAAATTTCAAGGTCTTTGCTGTAGGGTCCACAACCACTGAAATCTTGCCCTTATATCCTTCCGGCAAAGTATACTCACCCATCATATCCAGCTTCTTAAGCTTGGTTACTGCATCACAACCATTGGAGATTAACTCTCTGTAAAAAATATCATGATCGGAGTACAACCACTTCTTAATAATGGGAAAAATATTTTCACTGTTAATTGACAAACTACCACTTCTTGTTGCCATATTCTTCACTTCCTTTTCTTGCTAATTTGTAAAAATTCCCTGTGATTTTTTCACTACTTCACAGTTTAGTACTCTCTCATATAAATGTCAAGACAAAATTAGCACTC
>JAZNQI010000008.1:0-13946 GCA_045590095.1 Acetatifactor sp.
TGACCGCCGAACTGTGCAATAACACCGATTGGCTTTTCCTTGTCGTGAATACTGAGAACATCTTCAAGTGTAAGCGGTTCAAAGTAAAGCTTGTCGGAAGTATCATAGTCAGTGGAAACTGTTTCAGGGTTACAGTTAACGATGATGGTTTCAAAGCCCAGCTTCTTTAATGCCAATGCAGCATGTACACAGCAATAGTCAAATTCGATACCCTGACCGATACGGTTAGGACCGCCACCCAGAATCATAATCTTAGGTCTGTCGGTAGATACAGGGTTCTTATCAGTTCCGTTATAGGTAGAGTAGAAGTAAGCATTGTTTTCGGTACCGCTAACGTGTACACCTTCCCAGGTTTCTTCTACACCCAGCTCAATACGCTTGTTGCGGATATCTGCTTCGGGGATAGCAAGAATCTGGCTCAAATACTTATCAGAGAAGCCGTTCTTCTTTGCCTGAACGAGAGCTTCGTCAGCAGGAAGGCTTCCCTTAGAAACCATAAGTGCTTCTTCTTCCTCTACCAATTCCTTCATCTGTTCGATAAAGTAATGTTTTACCTTGGTCAGTTCGTGAATTTCTTCTACAGTAGCGCCTTTTCTTAATGCTTCATACATTACAAAGTGGCGTTCGCTGGATGCGGTGATAAGCATCTTTAATAATTCTTCTTTGGTAAGGGTATCAAAGTTCTTTACATGTCCGAGACCGTAGCGTCCGTTTTCCAAACTGCGAATTGCTTTCTGGAAAGCTTCCTTATAGGTTTTACCGATACTCATTACTTCACCAACGGCACGCATCTGAGTACCTAATTTATCTTCAACGCCTTTGAACTTTTCAAATGCCCAGCGGGCAAACTTAATAACGATATAATCTCCATCCGGTTCGTACTTATCAAGAGTACCGTACTTTCCGCAAGGAATGTCTTTCAGGGTAAGACCTGCAGCCAGCATTGCGGAAACCAAAGCGATGGGGAAACCGGTTGCTTTGGAAGCAAGTGCGGAAGAACGTGAGGTACGGGGATTGATTTCGATAACAATGATTCGGTCGCTTACGGGGTCGTGAGCGAACTGTACATTGGTACCACCGATAACCTGTACGGATTCAACAATCTTAAAAGCCTGTTCTTTTAAACGTGCCTGACATTCTTTAGTGATAGTCAGCATGGGAGCAGAACAGAAAGAGTCACCGGTATGAACACCCAAGGGGTCGATGTTTTCGATGAAACAAACAGTAATCATGTTATTGTCTGCATCACGAACAACCTCTACTTCCAACTCTTCCCAACCGAGGATGGATTCTTCAACCAGAACCTGTCCAACCAAGCTGGCCTGTAAACCACGTGCACACACGGTCTTTAATTCTTCCTTATTATAAACGAGTCCGCCGCCTACACCGCCCATAGTATATGCAGGACGAAGAACTACCGGGTAATTCAAACGATCAGCGATTTCCAATGCTTCTTCAACGGAATAAGCAACTTCGCTTCGTGCCATTTCAATACCAAGCGCATCCATGGCTTTCTTAAATTCGACACGGTCTTCACCACGTTCAATAGCATCTACCTGAACACCGATAACCTGTACATTGTATTTATCCAAGATACCTGCATTGTTCAACTCGGAACACAGGTTTAATGCAGACTGTCCGCCTAAGTTAGGTAAGAGTGCATCGGGACGTTCCTTTGCAATAATCTGCTCTAATCTTTCTACATTTAAGGGCTCGATGTATGTGACATCTGCTGTCTCAGGGTCGGTCATAATGGTCGCAGGGTTGGAGTTCACCAATACGATTTCATATCCCAGCTTACGTAAAGCTTTACAAGCCTGTGTGCCTGAGTAGTCGAATTCGCATGCCTGACCGATGATGATGGGACCGGAGCCAATAATCAGTACTTTGTTAATATCTGTTCTTTTTGGCATTGAAATATCCTCCTTTGTCCTCTAAATCTCATAGTAATCCAGAGTAACATATTTTCTTCTCATAATATTATATAGGAAATACAAAAAATCACAAGAGTTTTTTACTATGAAATTGTTAGTTTTTTTAAACAAATTTATACAATAATGGAATAATTGTAAAAAGAAGGCAAAAATGTGGAAAAAATCTTTTTTTTATCAATTCAATGCTGTACGAAAAGGAAGTTTTGTGGTAAAATGTATTAAATAAGTTCAGACAGAAGATTATTATTTGGAGGACTTTTATGAAGAAGAATAAATCAAACGGAAAAAGCAGTGTTGAAACTGAGATTCAGGCAGCAGAATTACTGGTTGAGGATCTCGACAATGGTTCAGAATTCATACAAGAAGAGGGGATTGACTTGGAGAAGGCTGAGAAGGTTTTAGATGAAGTAGCAGAAGTAACTGAAGCGGCGGAAACTGTTGTATCAGAGGTTGAAGAAACTGTGGAAGAAGCAGTGACAGAAGATATTGCAGAGTACGTAGCCGAAGAGGATCCGGTACAGGCGGAGATTGATAAGTTTATAGAAGAAAATACGCAGAGTCAGCAAGATTTGGATGAGACCGGGGAAGAGGAAGTACAGATACAGCAAAGCTTGGCTGAGGATGCTGACGAAGTTGCATCAGAGGATAGTGTTGAGTCGGATGAAGTGGTACAGAACAGCTTGGCGGTTCCCGTTGTTAAGGGCAAGAAGGAAAAGAAAGCAGGTTCGTTGAGTAAAGTCAGAATTAAGATTTCCTTAAAGTTATTAGCACTTTGTTTGTTGCCTATGGTGATTATTGCTATCGCAATTACCATTTTCAGTGTTCAGGCACTGGAAAAAGGCGTAGAACAGGAAATTCAGAAATCGTTGAAGATTGTTGCTACATCTGTAAATACTACATATACGAACCTTTATGAAGGTGATTATGTTCAGGATCAAACCGGTCATATTACCAAGGGTGGAGTAAAACTTAGTGGTGAATATGATTTGATTGATGCCTTAAAGGAGCAGACCGGTTTTGATGTTTCGTTCTTATTTGCAGATCAGTATGGTTGTGGTCGAAGAGTTATTACCACCTTGCGAGATGAATCAGGTCGAAGAGTTATCGGTATTAACTTAGAAGACGAATATTATCAGATGATAATGGCAGAAGAGAGCATTTATGTCAATGATTATGACCATAACGGTGAAACCTATTACATGTATTATATGCGTCTGAACGGAGCTGACGGAAAACCTATCGGTGCAATTGAAGCAGCGGTTCCGGCGACTACAGTTAAGGAATTGATTAAATCACAGGTTGTCAGACTTATTTTAATTGCTGCTATCTTTATTGCAGTATCGGCAGTATTGGTTATTATCCTTTCCAAGGCAATGGCTAAGACCATGGGAGCTATTCATAAGTTCTTAACTAAGCTTGTAAACGGTGAATTGGATGCCGAACCCGATGAGAAACAGATGGTTCGTAATGACGAATTGGGTGATATTTATCGTATATCTAACAACTTGAAAGAGACCTTGATTAAGATTGTAACAGATATCAAGCAGTCATCTGATAATTTGATGGATTCCGCAAACAATCTGACTCAGATGTCAGAGGATACCAAGAATACCATGGATGGTGTAGTTGGTTCCGTAGATGGTATCTCACAGGGTGCTATGACACAGGCGGAAAGCAGTGCTACTGCTAATGAAAATATCGTTCGAATCAGTGAACAGATTGACCATATTACTCAGGAAGTTGATAATCTTACCGTTTATGCTCATAAGATGAACGAAGATGAACAGGCTTCCGAAAAGATTATCGAAGAATTGAATGTTTCCAGTGAGGAAACCAAAGAATCTATTGATAAGGTTGCTGAACAGATTGATATTATGGCGAAGTCCATTAAGCAGGTTCAGAAGGCAGTTGCAATGATTCAGTCCATCGCAGATGAAACAGACTTGCTTTCATTGAATGCTCGTATCGAAGCAGCAAGAGCGGGAGAATCCGGACGAGGATTTACCGTGGTTGCAGAGCAGATTTGTAAATTGGCAGAACAGTCCAATAAGTCTGCAACAGAAATCGAAAAGATTATCGCAGGATTTATGGCGACTTCACAGAAGATGGTTGCTATTATGAATGAAGTTCGTATGAATATGAACCATCAGCAAGATAAGTTGGAAGAAACCAAAGAGAAATATATTGATGTTTCTAAGGGTGTTGAGAACTCATTAACAAATATCGAAAGCATCAAAGAGAAGATGGGCGTACTCAGCGAATCACGTGATGTTGTAAGAGATATCGTGGAAGACCTGGCAGCTATTTCGCAGGAAAATGCAGCTTCTTCACAGTGTACAATGGATGCAGCTCAGGGCATGACAGCTACCATGGAACAGTTACAGAGTGCATCAGAAAAACTGTTAGAGTTGTCAGATACATTAAAAGAAGGTTTGGTTATTTTCAAGATTTAAATATCAAGGAACAAGAAAAGGTAGAAGGAAATCCTTCTACCTTTTTTCTTTGCGAAAATACAAGTAAAAAAGGAAGGACTATTTGTCCTTCCAAATTTTGATGGTGTTAATCAAGTTCAATTTTTCTTTGTCAGTGAAATCAGCCAAAAGCCCCATAATTTCATTGTCAATAGCAGTTGCAGTGTATGAATCATCCATGCTTCCTACTAAAGAGTCTAATGTGGTATTGGTTAATTTTGCAAAATAAACTAACATACGTAAAGACATTGCAGTACGACCGTTTTCAACGTTACAGATGTAACCGGGAGTTGCATCTAACGCGCGAGCTACCTGTTCTTGAGTTAATTGATTGTCAATTCTAATTTGACGGATTCTTTTAGCCAAATCCATGTCGGTATTTGATGTAATCATATGTGCCTCCTTAGACTATTCATAAGATATATCCTAATTTCTAACTAAAAGTAATTATATATCATAAAGTCCAAAAAGGCAAGGAAAAACAGCTAAGAAAACGTTTTTTTTCATATTTCTGGAAGAATGCAGATTAATTGATGTTTTTGGAAATAGTGTAAGGCGGAAAGGTTGCGAAAAAGCACAAGAGAGAGTAAAATAAAGTTAAGAATTTTTTAAAGGAGCAGAACATGGAGTGGAGTAGATTATTATGTCCTAAAAGAATAAGAGATGTGAGAGCGACAGTGGGAAGCGGAGATTTGCGTACAGAATTTGAAAAAGACTATCATCGCATTATCGGAAGTGCATCATTTCGCAGATTACAAGATAAGACTCAAGTATTTCCGTTGGACAAGAGCGATTTTATTCGTACCAGATTAACGCACTCTTTGGAGGTTTCTTCTTTTGCAAAATCGTTAGGGCAAAATGTATCCCAAAAGATTCTGCGAGAAATAAAAGATCCATCTTTTTTGCCGGAATATCAGGCAGATGTGTGTGATATATTACAGTGTGCAGGATTGCTTCATGACATAGGGAATCCTCCTTTTGGACATTTTGGGGAGACAGTTATCCGAGAGTGGTTTCGTGCTAATATGAGTCGGTTAACATTGAAAGGAAAGACTTTAGATCAATGGTTAACACCACAAATGCAAAATGATTTTTATCATTTTGAAGGTAATACTCAGGCGCTTCGGTTAGTGGGTAAATTGCATTATTTAATAGATGAGCATGGTATGAATCTGACCACGGCACTTTTGGGGACTATTATTAAGTATCCGGTATCTTCCTTGGAAGTGAATAAAAACAGCGGAGATATTCATACCAAGAAAATGGGCTACTACTATGCAGAAAGAGAACTGTTTGCTCAGATCCAAGAAAACTTGGGGACAAACGGAAGACGCCATCCATTGGCATTTCTTTTGGAGGCGGCAGATGATATTGCATATAAAACTGCCGATATGGAGGATGCATTCAAAAAAGGCTGTATTACATATGAGCGATTATTAGAAGAGCTTCGCAAAGGCGGAGAAGGAGAGCCGGAGGATGGCGAATATTTTGCCTTGATTAAAGTTTTAGAACGAAAGTATGAGCAGGCAAAAGAACGAGGTATGGAGAATCCCGCCATGAATGCAGTACAAAACTGGATGGTTAATGTGCAGGGAAGATTAATTTCTTTTGCTACGGATAATTTTGCAAAGCATTATGATGAGATTATGGCAGGTACATATACCAAGGAACTTTTATCAGGGGGATTTGGAGAGCGGATTGCCTATGTGCTGGGAGATATTGCGTATCGTTATGCATTTATTTCGGAACCCATTTACAAACTGGAGATTGCAGCGGAGAGTATGATGCATTTCTTGTTGGAAAGATTTGTAGGTGCGGCAATATTGCATGATACGGGCGAGTATATGACAGAGGTACAACAGAAACTTATGTCGCTGGTTTCCGACAATTATACTGCCATTTATAAGATTTACAGTCAGGGAAAGAGCGAGGAAGAAAAACTGTATTTGCGTTTGCTCCTTGTAACGGACTCTATCTGTGGTATGACAGACAGTTATGCGAAGCGTTTGTATCAGGAACTGAGTGGTATTTTATAATAGTATCCGGGGCTGTTAGGTGTACATATGGAGTGGTTTTTGAGGCGGGAAGCATTTTTACTTTAGTTTTCACATATATTAAAGAAACACTTATATGATGGGAACAATTTATGAAAGAAATATTGGATGGAATAACATTGCCGGCATGGCTGACACTGAGAAATGTGGTAACGATAGTGTTTTTGCTGGCAATGTTTTTTTTAGGAAGAGCATTGGCTATGACTGCACAAAAGGAGGTACCTACGAGCGGAGTAGTATCGCAGGTGCAGAACTGGGGATTGGGATTTGGTGAAAGCGGAATGCAACCAAGCGGAAATGTATCGGCTGAAAAACTGGCTGAATACGATGCGTATTATGTGGGTGATGCCCAAGAAAAAGTGATTTATTTAACCTTTGATGCGGGGTTTGAAAACGGAAACACAGAACCTATTTTGGATGCGCTTAAAAAGCATGATGCAAAGGGCACTTTCTTTGTGGTGGGACATTATTTGGAGACTGCTCCGGAGTTGATTAAGCGTATGGTGGATGAGGGACACGTGGTTGCCAATCATACATACAGTCACCCGGATATGTCGGCTATTTCCGATCGGTCTGCATTTATGAAGGAATTGCAGGATGTGGAAGCTTTGTATAAAGAAATCACAGGGGAAGAGATGCTGAAATATTACAGACCGCCTCAGGGAAAGTTTAGTGTGGAAAATTTGCAGATGGCAAAAGAACTGGGATACAAAACATTTTTTTGGAGTCTGGCGTATGTGGATTGGTATCAAAATGATCAGCCTACTCATGAGCAGGCGTTTGGGAAATTGGTGCCCAGAATTCATCCCGGAGCAATTGTGCTGCTGCATAATACTTCGCAAACCAATGGTGAGATTATAGACGAACTTTTGACTAAATGGGAAGAGCTTGGGTATCGGTTTGGAACGCTGGAAGAGTTGTTTTCAGGTTCTTAAGAAAAAAGGAAGAATATGCCGGAAACATTGCGCGGATTTTCTAAATGGTGTATACTGAAAGAGCATAAAATATTGAAATTGCGACGGAAAGGAAATGGAAAATGACACTGGAAGCGGCAAAACAGAAATGTAAGGAATACGGACAGGAGCATGTATTAAAATATTATGAGGAGTTATCCGCACAGGAGAAGGAAACACTTCTTGCACAAATCGAAGAAACAGATATGAGCATTTTGGAGAAATGCAAGAATATAGAAGAGCTGGCAAAGAAAGGCGTGATTACACCTTTAGCATCCATGGAGCTGGATGAGATTGAAGCAAACAAAGAATCTTTTACTGCCACCGGTATTCAAGCTATTCAGGAAGGCAAGATAGCAGCGGTTTTGTTGGCTGGCGGCATGGGAACCAGATTGGGTTCTGATGATCCTAAGGGTATGTATAATATCGGAGAAACAAAAGATTTATATATATTTGAGTGCCTTGTAAACAATTTAATGGATGTGGTAAAGCAGACCGGGACCTGGATTCATTTCTTTATTATGACCAGTGACAAGAACAATGACGCTACTATTAAATTTTTGACAGAGCATGATTTCTTTGGATACAAAGCAGAGTATGTGCATTTCTTTAAGCAGGAGATGGCAGCTGCTACTGATTACAACGGAAAGATTTATTTGGAGGAAAAAGGCAAGCTTTCTACTTCTCCCAATGGTAATGGTGGCTGGTTTGTGTCTATGAAGAATGCAGGACTTTTGGATGTGGTTAAGAGCGAAGGTATTGAATGGTTAAATATTTTCGCTGTAGATAATGTACTGCAGAGAATTGCAGAGCCTTGTTTCGTGGGTGCGACATTGCAGAAGAACTGTGCAGTAGGTGCCAAAGTGGTACGCAAAAATGCACCGGATGAAAAGGTGGGAGTGGTTTGTTTGGAAGATGGCAGACCTTCTATTGTAGAGTACTATGAGTTGACAGAGGAGCTTATGACAGCTAAGGATGAAAAGGGTGACCCTGCATATAACTTCGGCGTAATTTTGAATTACTTGTTTAATGTGAAAGCTTTGGAAGGTTTGTTAGATGGCAATCTTCCTCTCCATATTGTGGAGAAAAAGATTCCTTATTTGAATGAAGCCGGCGAATTGGTGAAACCGGAATCACCTAACGGATACAAATATGAGAATCTGGTGTTGGACATGATACATCAGTTGGATTCCTGCTTGCCTTACGAAGTAGTACGTGAGAAGGAATTTGCACCTATTAAAAACAAGACGGGTATTGATTCGGTAGAAAGTGCTAAGGCACTTTTGAAGATGAATGGTGTGATGCTGTAATTAGATAAGTGGTATATAAGCCGTGCCGGATGTAATACGGGATGGACGGTATACAAGGAGGAAGAAGCAATGAAAATATTAGTTACCGGTGGTGCCGGATATATTGGCAGTCATACAGTAGTGGAATTGCAGAATGCAGGCTATGAAGTTGTGGTTTTAGATAATTTGAGTAATTCCAGTGAGAAGTCTTTGGAGAGAGTGGAGCTTATTACCGGCAAGAAAGTGCCTTTTTATAAGGCTGATATTCTGGACAGAGAAGCATTGGAAGAGATTTTTGGCAAAGAAAAGCCGGATGCAGTGATTCATTTTGCTGGTTTAAAAGCAGTGGGAGAATCGGTGCAGAAACCATGGGAATATTATGAGAATAATATTGCAGGTACTTTAACATTAGTGGATGTAATGAGAAAACATGATTGCAAAAATATCATTTTTTCCTCCAGTGCAACCGTTTATGGAAATCCTGCATTTATTCCCATTACGGAGGAATGCCCTAAGGGACAGTGTACCAATCCTTACGGATGGACCAAGTCTATGTTGGAGCAGATACTTTCTGATATTCAGAAGGCTGACCCGGATTGGAATGTAATTTTGCTTCGTTACTTTAATCCTATCGGTGCTCACAAGAGCGGAACTATTGGTGAGAATCCCAGCGGTATTCCTAATAATTTGATGCCCTATATCACACAGGTGGCAGTGGGCAAGAGAAGCGAGTTGGGCGTATTCGGTAACGATTACGATACTCATGACGGAACCGGTGTACGTGACTATATTCATGTAGTGGATTTGGCGATTGGCCATGTGAAAGCCCTAAAGAAAGTGGAAGAAAAGGCAGGGCTCAAGATTTACAACTTGGGTACCGGTACCGGTTACAGTGTACTTGACATTGTAAAGAATTTTGAAGAGGCAACCGGTGTAAAAGTGCCCTATGTTATCAAAGAACGTCGCCCCGGAGATATTGCTACCTGCTATGCAGATGCCGGCAAGGCTAAGGAAGAACTGGGCTGGGAAGCACAGTACGGCATTAAAGAAATGTGTGCCGACTCTTGGAGATGGCAGAGTAATAATCCCAATGGGTATGAAGAATAACATGATAGAATAATAGAATAATAGAATAATAGAAGGCTCCTCTATATATCCTATTCGGACCCGCTTTCGCTTAGTGAACAAGAGAACGTCCGGCGACGTTCTCGGTAGCAGTACTAAGCTCGAAAGGACCTCGCAGCGATGTTTTTATCGCAGAGTGCTTGACGTCATTCAGGGTTACCTCATTAGGATATATAGGGGAGCCTTCTTGATATTTGTTTTATTTACTTACTTTTGCTTTTTCATGAATAATACCATGCTCACAACCGCAGTGATGCCGGTAATTGGTAACATAATCCAGAAAGTGCTGATATTTGAAACATTAGCTAAGGATTCTAATGCGGTTTGACTTGCAAAGATGCTAAGGAGTACTCCTGCACCTAAGTTGTTGTTTATAGCATGGCAGAATGCTGCCGGGTAAATGGACTTGGTACGTTCTGTAAGCATGGTCAGAAACGCATTCATCAGGACGCAGAACGTGCACATGAGCAGGATGCCGAGCCAGGGGTAAAACTTATACTGTAAGCCGAAATTGTGCCCGGAAACAGTCAGGGGTGCATGCCAAAGTCCCCAGATAACACCGCCTACGATAACTGCAAGGGGTTTAGGCATCAGTTCCAGAAGTTTGGGCATCATATAGCCTCTCCAACCCCATTCTTCTCCGAATGCCGGGAAAAATATAATAATAGAAAAGGCTATCTGCATCAGGAAAGTACCGGTTTTTAATTGCCAGTTTCCGCCCGGGAAGGCATCACCAAAGGATATTCCTTTCGTAAAAATACCCCACATGAGGAACATGATGATGGTTGCTTCCAGAAGCTTTACAACTACGGATGCAATATAGTAACGGGCATTACCCTTAAACGTCCATCCGATATAGGTATTCTTAAATCCTTCTTTGGTAAGCAGTCTGGTGAGTATATGCGCCACAGTAGGTGCGAACATGCCGAAGATACCAAGTGCATAAGCGATTACGTAAGTATTTCCACTGGCTGTCTCTGCGTAAAGATATTCTCCACACACCTTGTTTAAGATGGGTGTCATTACGTAGAGGGGCAGGTAAGCCAGTATACAGAAAATTATCAAGCGTATAATGGTCATCTTTTTTTCTTTATTGTTCATAAGTTTCTACCCCCTTCCTGTAAAGTACCAGAGAAATTCGGTAAGAGAGGTAATACATCAGTACCGAAATATAAGGGATGAGAGAAAGGACAAAAATCACTTTTTCACTTGAAAAGTACTCTGTCAGCACATCTAATAGGCTCCTGGAACCCTCCACGAAAAAGGAAATGTCCCCAAATAAAGCATATAAAATGATACCGGAGGTTATCAGGATGATACCGGCTATCTGTACGGGGAAGCTCATGGCGGAGCCAAAGCGTACATGAAGGGGCACTCTTATGGATAACAGTATCAGGTTCAAACAGAAGAAAATGAGGCATATGGAAGATGCCGACGAAGCATATTCTCCCACCCAGACAATCATAATCGTGTCGACGATAAAACATAAAAACAAAACAACCAAACTTTCTATCAGTAAAAAGAAATATTTACTTTGTATTTGTCCCTTGGCAGCCTGAGGCGTGGAGAATAGGAAACCAACGGTGGTGGGCTTTTCATCCGGTGTAAACAGACTGGAGGACAGAGGGGTTATTAAGAAAAAAATGCAAAAATAGCCTATGGCATGGATAGAAGTAAGGCCGAGTGCGTCTTCCGGAGAATGAATTCCCATGGAGACCTGCATCCCTGTTATGCCACCACAGCAGACGATAAAGACGAATGCTGCGATGAGCCCCAACGCTAAAAGAGCTTTTTTATAAAGTACAAAATCTTTATAGAGAAAACCTTTCATTATTTTTCCCTCCTTTTATACAACATGGTGGTACAGAAAGTTCCTAATATAAAAGCACCTATAATAATTAATGGGGTAAAAGGAAGGAACTTAGCGCCGGATGACAAAAGTTCGTCTATCTTGTCAATAGTGGAAGGATCCATCAGTTGCGGAAATTTCATGAAAACAATAAAGCTGCCTCCATATACAGTTACCAGAACAACTATCAGCGCTTTTTCCAGAGTTCTGGCCCAAATACATATATTCGTCATATAGATAACAGCTACTATGGCTATACAATAAAGCATCATGGTTGTAGTAACATCTTTTAGGGTAAGAGGCATTCCGGTGAGGAGACTGTGTAGTCCTAACCATCCGAAGGTCATACCGAAGGAAATCAGTAAAGTAATCATGAGACATGTGTATTTGGCCAAGGCCAGACGAAAAGGTGTCACCGGACTGGCAGTACGAAAACGTCTCCAACCGGTCTTTTCATCTTTGGGGATGGCATCAGATGCGCCACCGAAAAAGAAAGTAGCCATATAGGCAGGACCGAATTTAATCATCATGTCAATGGTGTTCTTGGCTTCATCATCCATCAGATGGCTGTATCGATGTAAATTGCCACAACTGTAGCTTAGCAGTGCAAGCAGAGCCATCAGAATGAGACTAAGGTAGACTGTTGCATTAATGATATAATTATTTTTTGCCACATAATATTCTCGAAACAGTAGTCCTTTGAAGGAACCTTTTTTCATTACGACCACTCCTTTTTCTCCTTGTTCACGTAGAACAGCATAATTTCTTCCAGATTTGTTTTTTCGATTAATAGTCCGGAATACTTATTCTTGCAGGTAGCTTTGTCAGCAATCATCAGTTCCACTCCAAAGTCATTGACACGGGCACTGATATAGTCTGAGGGATGAATTTCTTTGTATTCTTCCTTAGTGCATTTTGCCAGACCGTGGCTCTCCAAAATTTCATCCTTGTAGCCGGTAAGCAGAATCTTGCCATTATCAATAAAGGTTACGGAGTCTGCGATTTTATCCAGGTCGCTGGTAATATGAGAGGACATAAGGATACTGTTGGTATCATCGTTTAAATATTCTCTGAAAATGTCCAGGATTTCGCTTCGGACTACAGGGTCCAAACCGGTGGTTGCCTCGTCCATGATTAACAACTTGGCACCGTGGGACAGGGCAGTAGCAATCTGCAACTTCATTTTCATACCCTTGGAAAATTTGCTGATTTTTTTCTTCAGGGGTAAATGGAAGCGCTCTAAATAAGAGTAGTAGAGTTCCTTGTTCCAGTTGCCGTACATTCCTTCAAACATGAAGCCTAAGCTCTTGGCAGTAAAACCATCATAAAAAGGAAGCTCGTCAAATACGGCAGCAATATGTTCTTTGATGGCATATTCGTTTTCATATAGATCCATGCCCAGCATATTGATGGTGCCGCCATCGATTTTGGTAATGTTTAACAGGGCACGGATGGTAGTGGTTTTGCCGGCTCCGTTTTGGCCGATGAAACCCATGATACTTCCCTTGGGCACGCTGAAACTAACGTTATCCAAGGTGAAACCATCGTATTTTTTGGTAAGATTTTTAATTTCTATGGCATTTTCATAATCATTCATTTGCTTCTCCTCCATAAACAAGATTCAGCATTTCCTTCATTTCGTCCAAAGAAAGACCGCACATTTTTCCTTTCTGACAGGCTTTTGCCAGAAGTTCTTCGGTCTGTTGAACGACTTCTTCTCGAAGGAAATCGGAATTTTGTTTTTTTACATAGCAGCCTTTGGAGGCGATGGTTTCGATATATCCGTCCCGCTCTAATTCCTCGTAGGCGCGTTTGGTGGTAATTACACTGATTCTAAGTTGTGTTGCAAGTAATCGCATGGAAGGTAGGGCGTCCCCTGCTGCCAGCTTACCGCTAATGATCTGAGCCTTTATCTGAGAGATGATTTGCTGATAAATAGGCTCATCTGATGTATTGCTTAATATAATGTCCATGGCACACTCCTTGTTGTTTCTGTATATATACGGTATACACAGAATAACACGTGTGTATACAGAAAACAATGGTAAAAAGGAATAATAAACGAGAAGATAATTATGCAATTTGCATAAAAATGCATAATTTAAAAAATAAACAGCATATAACAGTTGACAACAGTTATAAACTGTTATATAGTGTTTATGTCGACAGGTATTAGAGCATTCTGTAAAGGAGTTGTTCTTTTCAAAACAAGGAGCTGATATTTTATGATTCGCGTATGCCCAAAGTGTAATAAGCAATATGACGAAAAAG
>JAZNQI010000009.1:0-4838 GCA_045590095.1 Acetatifactor sp.
GGGCAAGTCTGACAGAGAAGTAATGGCATTCTGCCAGAGCTTCATTACAGAACTTTACAAATACATCGGCGCAGATACTGACGTTCCTGCAGGTGATATCGGTACAGGCGCAAGAGAAATCGGTTATATGTATGGTCAGTACAAGAGATTGACCGGACTTTATGAAGGTGTACTTACCGGTAAGGGTCTTTCTTATGGTGGTTCACTTGCCAGAAAGCAGGCAACCGGTTATGGTTTGTTATACTTAACTGATGAAATGTTAAGATGCAACGGTATCGATTTGAAGGGCAAGACTGTAGCAGTTTCCGGCGCAGGTAACGTAGCAATCTACGCTATTGAGAAGGCTTGGGAGCTTGGTGCTAAGCCTGTAACCTGTTCAGATTCTACCGGTTGGATTTATGATCCCGAAGGAATCGATGTAGCACTTCTTCAGGAAGTAAAGGAAGTGAAGCGTGCCAGATTGTCTGAGTATGCTGCAGCAAGACCCAGTGCGCAGTATCATGACAAGGCTGCGGAAGGTACCAACCAGTGGTCTGTAAAGGCAGATGTGGCTCTTCCTTGTGCAACCCAGAACGAGCTTAACTTGGATGATGCTAAGGCGCTTGTAGCAAATGGTGTTATCGCAGTAGCAGAAGGTGCAAACATGCCTACTACTATGGAAGCAACCGAATACTTCCAGGCTAATGGTGTAATGTTCTGCCCCGGTAAGGCTGCAAATGCAGGTGGTGTAGCAACCTCTGCTTTGGAAATGAGCCAGAACAGCGAAAGACTTAGCTGGACTTTCGAAGAAGTTGATTCTAAGCTTAAGACCATCATGGTAAATATCTTCCACAACTTGGACGATGCTGCTAAGAAGTACGGCATGGAAGGCAACTACGTAGCAGGTGCTAATATCGCAGGCTTCTTAAAGGTGGCAGAGGCTATGACCGCACAGGGTGTGGTATAATATACGCGAACACGATGAGCCAAGCGGTTGCGTAAGCAGACATTTGGCGAGTGTGCGCGAACTATGATGAAGTGAAACGGAATCATGGTATAATATACGCGAACACGATGAACCAAGCGGTTGCGTAAGCAGACAGTAAGTGCGGAGCACGGAGTTGCGAGTGATATATGATATAGTAATTGAAATAGAAAAAGGTTGTTCGAAAGAGCAACCTTTTTTTGTAATGTTTTGCAGAAAAAGTTGTCATATAGGGTGAAGGGACCTTGAATTCGCGAATTAAAGAGAGGAAGAACATTATGACAGATGAAAAAATAATCGGGTTATATCTTGAGAGAAGTGAAACGGCAATAGCGGAAACCGATAAAAAATACGGAGCATACTGTTTTCGAATTTCCAATAATATTTTAAATTGCCGGGAAGATTCCGAAGAATGTGTAAACGATACGTGGCTAAAAACCTGGAACTCCATACCGCCGACACTTCCGCAGTGTTTCAGATTATTTCTGGCTAAAATTGTTCGTAATTTGTCCTTTAACAAATATAAGGCAAAGCATACTGATAAAAGAGGGAATGGAGAACTTGCGCTGATTTTGGATGAGTTGGAAGAATGTATAGCAGGAAAAAATGATGTTGAAGAATTTTGTATGGCGAAAGAGTTACAGAAAACATTGAATTTATTTGTATGTTCGTTGCCGGAAAAAGAGTGCAATGTTTTCGTCAGAAGATATTTCTATTCGGATTCCATAAAGGATATTTCAAAACGGTATGGTTTGTCGGAGAATAATATTCGAGTCATGTTGAATCGTACAAGAAACAAATTAAAAGTCAGACTGGAAAAGGAGGGATATTTTGCATGAAAAAAGAAGATTTGTATGAAGGTTTTGGGGGATTAAATGATGAGGTGTTAAAAAGAAGTGAAAAGGGAGTCGGTGCAATGAAGAAAAGAAGCGTAAGCAAAATGGTGAAATGGGGGAGTCTGGCGGCTTGTTTTATTTTGGCAGTTGGAATTGGAATGTTTTTTATAAATAGTAACAAGACTGCCGGCACAGAGAACGACGAGGTTGAAGAGGGTCATAGTGTCGCAATCCATCCTGATGTGGCACCCATGGTATATGTAAATGGTACATTATTCAAAAAATCATTGGAAGAAGTTTATTTTGAGGAAATGTTAGAGGAATTTATTTATGTAGGAAAGATTGAAAGTGATATTACAAGTAACCAAACTTCTACTGACGGAGTACCGAAAGAAAATTTGCAGGCTAACACTCCTATTGTGGGTTCGGAAGTGTATCAGTATGGTGATAATATTGTAGTGAAAGTTGATGGTATCTATTGGTTGTATGAGGCTCAAGGAGCCGGGAATGGTAACAATAATAGTAAAGTGGATTGGGACAGTCTTACGGAAGAAGAAAAGATGGAATTAGATCCGACATATAATGCGGATTAGGTGAGGGAAAGATAGTATGAGTAGTTTGAAGAGCCGATGGGGTAAAACCTATCGGCTTATGTTTATTTCACAACATAAAAAGGTTGTTTTACAACATTTGTGTATCGAAAGGCTGTATAAGTTCCGATATAATGACCGTATAAGTATTGCAAAGGAAGTGAACTCATGCGTATAGCAATTTGTGATGATGAGAAGAATATCAGAGAGTTACTTGGAAAAAAGGTGACAAAGCAGTATCCGGATGCGGAGATTGTTTTTTTTACGTCAGGAGAAGAATTGCTTTTATCAGACATGCACATGGATATATTGTTTTTGGATATTCAAATGACGGGGAAAAATGGTATGAAAACAGCCGGAGAATTACGCCGAAAAGATAAAGATGTGATACTTATTTTTGTGACTGCTGCAGAGGAATACGTATATCAGGCGTTTGATGTAGGGGCATTTCATTATATCGTGAAACCTATTGACGACGAGAAGTTTGTGGATGTGCTTCATAGAGCTGCGGAAGAAGTGGGAGCTCAGAGCATGAATGTCAAAGAAACAGAAGAAAAGTATCTAATGATTAATAATGGAGGTGTGCACATTAAGGTAAGAATAGAGGATATTATTTATGCAGAAGTATTTAACCGTAAAGTAGTTATTCATAACAAAAAGGATGAGGTAATAGAGTACTACGGAAAAATGTCAGACCTTGAAGCCTTAGCCGGTGGCAGTTTCTTTAGACCGCACAGGGCATATCTTATCAATTTTAGGTATGTTGAAAAATACGATGCAACCACTATTTATCTGGAAAAAGGAACTGTTCTTATGGCAAAGCAAAATTACCCGGAGTTTGTCAAAAGATATATGAAGTACATTCAGAAGAAAGGGTAACGACTTATGGATAATATAGAATTTTATTGGGCAATAGTAAGTTATTCAACCGTGATACTCAATTATTTATTGGAAGGCTGGTTGTTTTACAAACTTGTAAAGCCTTTTATGAAGAACAAACCACACTATGTGGGAATAGGCTACTCCGTAGTAATGCTTCTGTTTTTCTGCATTCCTCAGCAAATTACATATCCAAATTTACAGGGGGCATTGGCGGCCT
This sequence comes from Acetatifactor sp., assembly GCA_045590095.1. Taxonomy (GTDB): domain Bacteria; phylum Bacillota; class Clostridia; order Lachnospirales; family Lachnospiraceae; genus Acetatifactor. Next base: position 3,490 of record JAZNQI010000009.1, read on the forward strand.
GGATTATCATGTGTTTACTGGAGAAACGAAACATTAGGCAGAAAGCGTTTTTGGCTATTTCTATGTATTTGTTTCGTTGGGTAGTATATGGTGTAACATTGGTGATCAGAAATATGATGTTTGATGTGTTTATTAATTCACCATATATGCTTTTTCATCCAATTCAGCAGGTAATCATGTATGGCATTGTGGAGTTGATATATTATGGTATTGCAATAACAGTTATGTATCTGGTAATCAAGTTGATTCATAAGGTGTATGTGGATAAAAAAGAGGATATTACAGGGAAAGAGTTACTATTGCTTTTTGCAACTTTACTTAGTGTTATGGTGGGGTATTTTACTTTTAATTTCCTTTCAAATGTGTATATTGAAGACATGCAAGCTTATATCTGGGACAAGCATCCAGAATACACTTTTTTGCGGGTAATTTATCAAATCATTTCCTTTGTTGCGATCATTATTGCTATAATGACCTATCAGAAGATAAAGGAAAAGCAACGAGAGGAAAAAGTTAATATCCTTATAGCAGAGCAGATAGAGAATACAAGGCAGCATATTAGTGAAGTAGAGAAATTGTACGGAGATATACGAGCATTAAAACATGATATGGGTAATCATATTTCTGTGTTAGAAAATCTTTTGATGAAAAATGAAACTGAAGAAGTTGAAATGTATTTGGCTGAGCTGAAAGCAACCTGGAATGAAAATGTGGGAGAAATTAAGACGGGAAATCCTGTTACTGATGTGATTTTAATACAGAAGCAAAAAGAGGCAGAAGAGAAAGGAATAGATTTTGAATACAGTTTTAGATATCCCGCTGATACTAATATCAATGCTTTTGATGTGAGTGTGATTTTAAATAATGCTATTGAAAATGCATTTGAAGGAGTAGAGGGCTGTAAAAATCCTTATATTTCCATAGCAGCTTATCGCAAGAAAAATGCGTATATGTTGGAAATGAAAAACAGTATCAGTAAGAGTGTGGTGATAGATGATGAAACAGGTTTGCCGGAGACAACAAAGAATGATAAGAGCAGTCATGGATTTGGGCTTGCTAATATCCGTAAAGTTGCGCAGAAATATTATGGAGATATAGATATCAGTCAGGATAAAAACAGCTTTACATTGACGGTTATGCTGATGGTTGAATAAGAGATAGGGGACACAATTCTGTATGAAAAAGTATGGATTGTGTCTTTTATTTTGGTTCACAACAGAAAAAGGTCGGTTCACAACATTTCTATTTAGTGTGAAGTTTACTATTCCGAAATAGGAAATAACAGAAGTGTCTGTATATTTAGAAATGGAGTTCTAAATCAATCAAAATCAAGGAGGATGATGTGGATG
>JAZNQI010000010.1:0-2279 GCA_045590095.1 Acetatifactor sp.
AATCTTTGAAAAAGGGTTGCATACAGCTTCATATTCTTTTCAGGATGATAGCTGTTATAGTTATCGCTAACTGGCTCGTCAATCACCTGCAAACCCAAACAGGCAGGATGGTTAATATAATTGTTTACCCGCTCGTCCAACTCTTCTAAGGACAGTGTGTTTTCGCCGATATTGCTGGTAATATAGCTATCGGTTACATAGATACCAATGCCGTACTTTTCACCAAGATCCAGCAGCCTCATGGTCAAGTCCGGATCATCTGCATAGTCTGCGCCGGTATATGCCAGAACATTGATTCCGCACTCTGCCAATAAAGTAAAGAATTCTTCGGTGTAGTAGTCCGGAAGCTTCTGGCCTCTTGCAGAATAGCTTTTATTCATAGGGCCGTGGAAGCCGCCAATGGGCATTACATCGGTGCCGCCCAACAGGTCAAAAGAAAAGGTGTCTGTTTTTTCTGCCTGCAAAGGCTCAATAACCTGCTGCTTTTGACCACTGCAGCCAAAAAGCAAAGGGATGCATATCATCATACATATCATAAACGCAAAAACACGCTTGATTGTTATGTTTTTCACTTTACGCAACCTCCTTGCTCTTTCTTTTTTTCAGACAAACGGACACGATCACGGCGCACAGAATGATCGCCACAGAAACGAAACCGGCTATGATCACGGGTTGCCAATTCAAGGAATTTGTGTTATTTTGCTTGGTATTTATCTGATCCTGAGGACGAAATACCAACTCAGAAGGCTGGTAATCATAATCCTCAGAAACAAATGCAGCACTTTGAAATTCTACATCTGTCAGCTTGGCACTATCATCCAAGTTTGTAATTTTAATATTGTCAATTGCAAAATTACCGTCATTAACGCTCCAGATTTTGATATAGCCGGTACGAAAATCCTCGTAATCTGCCGCAGCGATCATATCGAATTTTTCTGCATCCAAAGCTTTCATTCCCACTTCCAAATGGCCGTCCACCATTCTCAGCAGAACGGAAAAACCCTCGTCAGTAGCAATATCACAGTATCCTTTTTCACCGTATTTTACTCTGAATTTTTCGGGAGTGTGGTTCAAACCGTGGACAGTATCCTTGGTGAACCGAATGGCTTCAACAGAAGTCGCATATCCAAAACCACTAAAATCCTTGGCATCATCACCGATGGAAACCAAAAATTCCATTGTAGGAGATGCGGTCATCTTTCCATTTTCGTCTTTAACCATATTCCGCAAATAAAGCGGTACATCAAAAGTCAATTCAAAGTTGGAATAAGCATACTTTGTGCCGAAGTATCCCAGCTTCATATTGTAAAACCGAAGGGCGCTGTTTCCTTCCACATCCTCTACCGCAATATAGGCCGGATAGCGGGCATAGGAAATAAAATTTGTGGTAAATAGGTTGTTGTTGTAAATTTCCGTTTCAAAATTTTCAGTAAGATTGGGATTTTCCGGCCGGTCATAATGGGTAAACTCAGCTGTTGCCTCGCTCATATATGCTCCGCAATGACCTGTCTTCAAAAATCCAATTCTGCCTTCCAAAGAGGAAATTTCCGTAAAGGCAAAAACAGTTACGCCATTTACCGCAATATCCAGGTTTCTGGCTGTATCTGCACGCAATGTCACTGTAAAGAAATCCCCTACCTGGACTCCTATCGCTTTCGGCTCTGCAATGACACTTGCATTACCGTTTTCCTCATAATAGACAACGCCCATTTGCAGGGAGCCATTGTTGGTAATTTCAATTTCAATGTTTCCGGGTTCTCCGCTGAAGGCTTCGATGCTGTCCAGTCCTATTGCAAAAATAAACTTTTCATTTTCCGGAAGCTCTGTAATCTGCACCTGAGCGCTCAGAGTAAACATATTCTTATATGCCAGATCCTCCTGGGCAATGCTTTTGGAAATTACACGGGTATTTCCAAAACCGTCTGCCGGAAAATGCAGTTTATCTTCTTCCATATAGGTGCTGTCTTCAGCATCAAACCAGTCTGTGTTATTCAATTGACCGTCAACAAGCAAAGTAGTTTCTTTTTCTACTGTGCCTGCATTTGCAGGCACAATAGGAGGAATTACCAACAGCGCGATGAGGAGCAATGCTAATTTTTTAATTGCTTTCATCTTCATCCCGCCCTTTATTATTTAATATTTGCCAGCCATTTGTTTTCGTATTCGTCGTTCACCTTGGCGATAATCTCATCCCAAATCGCATCTGCGCTCTTCCGGTCGGCCTTGTTGGATGCGCACAGTCTGGAAACATAGGGAACATCTGCAAACTTTGTTGCACC
>JAZNQI010000011.1:0-122554 GCA_045590095.1 Acetatifactor sp.
ACCATTCATGAGACGCTGTGTCCATTCATCCAGACCAACCACATCTGCTCTACGGTTCAATACTACGGTATACATTCTCTTAACAAAGCTGCGTACCTGACTTTCTGCGGTAGGCTCGAAGGCTGCAATAATACCGTAGCTGTCACAGATATTCTTAAACTCTGTGGACAATACAAGACCTTCCAAGATATAGTCTCTGGTCCAGTCGTCCGCCAGCATGTCTTTCCACATCTTCAGACCGTCCGCATCCGCTTCTCTGCCAAGCACTGCGCGGTACAGAATCTTAATGTACTCTTCATCACTGGTATTACGATTGATGAACTCATCACTGTTGACAAACATATCTACTAGGGTGGCGCCGTCGATTTCCTGAGTCAATAATCGGTAAGACCAATCAATCATCCCTTGTGTTTCCGCTGCCCGTCCCAGCACTATGGTGTACATACGCTCTACAAATGCCTTCACTTGCTGTACATTCTCAAACACAAAAAAGTTCAATCCCAAATGATTTATAGTCTGAGCCAACGGTGCTGTTCCGCTGACACGCTTCACCATCATAAAATCCAAATAAGGATTTCCATTCACTACAAAATATGTATTCCCACCAAATTGCACATATGAATATTTGTACAATTCATCATGTAGCGAATCATAATTTGCGCCTAAATCCATCGACGCATAGGGTTCCTGCTTCACATGTCCATTTTGTTTAAATGTTATACTACTTTTATTGAAATACTTATAATTACATGCATTTGCCTCATCATTTAAATCATCCCAAGTCGCATCCAATTCATACCACACATCATGTAACTTTACAGCATTCCAACCATGGTCCGGTCCAAGCATTACAAAACAATCAATTCCCATTGCATTTAAAAACATGCTCATCGCTTTTGAATAACCGGCACATACTGTTTTCTGTAAAACCAGCATACTATATGCCGACTGGTCCAAACTATTTTTCTCGTAAACAGTATTTTTACATATCATATCATGTACATATTTAACTTTTTCTTCTTCCGTTGTGAAATCAGCACTATACTCCAAATAAATATCTGCAACCACACGGAAGGCTTTTGTACATTGGGCACGTGTTTCACCATCAGCAAAATCTTTATAAACCAGTAAATACAGCTTCGTTTTACTTGCATTGGTAGCAGAATGATTAGAAATAAAATAGAACTGCGGATTATCATACTGAAATGCATAAATTATTTCTATCATTTTTTCCCAACTGATGGATGGATCAATATCTACAGCGTTATTTGGAAGATAAGAATGGTCCCCGTCATTATTATAATATCCATAATCCTCTTTGGAAGACACCATTTCCAATGCCTTCTCTGTCAAAGCATTCCAAAACTGCTTTTCCGCGTCGTTCAAATAATTCTCATAATAATAATCACTGGAAAATTGTAACCAATATTCTCGCTCTTCCTGAGAAATATAATGTTCTGATTTGGTACAAGCATCGTCCAACGCTTCAATAGCGTCCTCCTCATCATCCGTCAATTCGATGACAACAACCGGTTCCAACCCATTTTTGCCTGTTACTTCACTAACCTTCTCCTCGCTAGCATAAACCGTCTTCGAAGATATCAGTGTTACAAATAAAGCTACAAATAAATAAAATCCTATTTTTCTTTTCATTTTCTCCTCCGTAACTCCAGTTTACTTCCTCTGATTAACAATACACATTTAATAATATCATATATCGAAACCTATCACAAGCAAAACTCCCCGGAGTCTATCTTTTTCACACAAACTCCGGGGTTATCTGTTTCCACACAATTACTCGTATACATCACTTTCATTGCTTATTTACTTTTTACCGATTCAAACTTCCTACTGTATCTCGCCTCTGATAATACCATACTGCGCACACAAATCACAAAACTCTACAGAGTGTACAAATCCCTTCATAACTTCTCTGCGGCTTGCGCCCTTGGCAAGCTCATTCATCCATACGTTGAAACCGCCTTCGTCCGGTTCACGGTTGAAGAATGCGCGGTAAAGTACCTTTACGTACTTTTCGTTGTTTAAGTTACGGTTCACGAACTCGTCAGAGCTGATGAAACCATCTGCCAACTGAGCACCGTTTGCGGTACCATTCATGAGTCGCTGTGTCCATTCATCCAGACCAACCACATCTGCTCTACGGTTCAATACTACGGTATACATTCTCTTAACAAAGCTGCGTACCTGACTCTCTGCGGTAGGCTCGAATGCTGCGATAATACCGTAGCTGTCGCAGATAGTCTTAAACTCTGTTGAGAGCACCAGACCTTCCAAGATATAGTCCCTGGTCCAGTCGTCTGCCAACATGTCCTTCCACATCTTTAATCCATCCGCGTCTGCTTCTCTGCCAAGCACCGCGCGGTACAAAATCTTGATGTACTCTTCATCGCTTGTGTTACGATTGATGAATTCATCACTGTTGACAAACATATCCACTAGGGTGGCGCCGTCGATTTCCTGAGCCATGAGACGTGTAGCCCAGTCATTCAGACCCTGCTCTTCTGCTGCTCGTCCAAGGACGATAGTATACATACGCTCCACAAAGGCTCTGACCTGATACTCCTTCTCGCTCATAACATTCACTTCACAGCTTGCCTTCTTGCCACTGCCATCCTTTGCAGTCGCTGTGACGGTGGCGGTTCCTGCTCCCACTGCCGTTATCTTACCATTTGTATCTACTGTTGCTACCGCCGTATCGGAGGACTTCCATGTCACTGCTTTGTTGCCGGCATTATCCGGTTTTATCGTAGCATTTAACGCATACGTTTCGTTTTCCTTCATGTTCACGATTGTAGCATTCAATGTAATGCCTGTTACCGGCTGGGTAACAGTTACTTTACAAGTAGCACTTTTACCACTACCATCCTCTGCCGTCACAGTAATAGTAGCTGTCCCGGGTGCTACTGCTGTTACTTTTCCACTACTGCTTACAGTTGCCACTGCAGTATTAGAAGATTTCCATGTCACTGTCTTGTTGCTGGCATTATTCGGAGAAACTGTGGCTGTTAAAGTTGCCGTTTTCCCCTTCAATATACTTATACTGCTTTTATCTAACTGAATGCCCGTTACCGGTTGCGTTACTGTCACTTCGCAGCTTGCACTCTTGCCGCTACCATCCTTTGCAGTCGCTGTAACGGTGGCGGTTCCTGCTCCCACTGCCGTTACCTTACCATTTGTATCTACTGTTGCTACCGCCGTATTAGAGGACTTCCATGTTACCGCTTTGTTATATGCTGCATCCGGCAAAACAACAGCCGTCAAAGTTTCCGTTTTTTCTACCTGCAGGCTCAACTTATCCTTATTCAACCGAATCTCCGTCACAGGTTGACGTACAGTGATGTTACAGTTCATGCTGATTCCACTGCCGTCGGTGGATGTAACAGTAACAACCGCACTACCCACAGCTAATGCGCTCACCTTACCGCTTTGATCTACAGAAACGACAGAAGGATTAGAGGAAGACCATTTCACTGTTCGTTCATACGCATATGTAGGACTTACCGTCGCAGTCAATGTAGCACTACTTCCTACATTTATACTTAATTCTGTTTTATCCAAAGTAATACCTGTTACTTTTTGCACCACTGTCACCGGCACGGCATCACTTGCAAAAAAACAACCGCTTGCCTTGGTTCGAAACAGCATATTATATTTTGTAACACCGGACCATTTCAAAGAACTAATCTTCATGTCTTTTACGCAGGCTTTCCACGTTTTTCCACCATCGATACTATATTCCATGTCCGTGGTAGTTGTGAAAATACCGGCCGCATAGTCCACCGTCACCTGCGGCTTCTCGCGTTTCAGACTGATTGTAATATATTCGTCACTGGTCTTATTGGGACTCTGCGACATATTCAATCGCACTTCCCCATCATCATATACCATAGCTCCATAAATGTATGCATCACCCTTGTCATAGGTATAAACAACTTGGGGAGTCGTTTCATCAAGTTTCATCGCATAAAGATTCAGTCTGTCATTGAAAAATAAATAGCCTTCGTTATAACTAAGATATGCAAAATTTCCGACCCACCAGCCTCCGCCGTCCCATACAGGCCAAGTTATTGAGTTCTCATATTTAACGGTAGTATTTGTGCCACTTTTTTCAATCAATTGAATTCCCAGATAACCGGCGTCAAGATAGTATTCCTTATCATTTAACAATAAAATTCTTGACTTACTCTGCGTCCACCAATAGTTATCGTCATCATATTTTGTAGAAGTACAATTATAATCTGCCTCCCAATCATAATGCTTTCGTTCTGCCATTTCTGCATCACTCAACAAGAAATACTCATGACTTGAATAACCCTCCGTATTCCATACCGGGTCATCCCAAGTAGTATCTACATGATACCATTCTCCGTCAATCTTCACGAAATTCCATGCATGATTCATATTGTGACTACTACACAAGTCACTTTCTATTCCCACCACAGAAAGCATTAATTCATAGGCTAATGCATATCCCTGACACACGGAACGTTCCTCTACCAATGCACCGTAAGCACTATAAACATTTTCCGTCTTCCACAGCGTTCCATCCAAATATTCACGATAAGCATAAGCACAATTTTGTACCAGATAATCATGAAGTACCAACGCCTTCTCAACATCAGTCATATCGTCTGTAACCAAAGAAGCTACCTGCTCCAGTTTGTCCTTCATTTCCTGTCTTTGTTCTTTGGACAATCCATCATAGTAAAATTCTATGGTATAAAGCTTCCCTGTATTCGTGTAATATGTATAGCTTACCTCAGAAGATACATAGAACAACTCCGGATTATCATTTAATATCTTCGCAAACATTTTTTTCACTTCTGGCCAATCACTTGTATAAATATTAAATGACTCCACATTCAATTGAGACTGTTCATTTCTTATCGTATTTTCTATAGCAGCTTTCAGTTGTTCCGCATTAGCAATTGCTTCCTTATATTCTGTCGCATTCCCCAACTCACCCGACTCATCTTGGGGCACTCCCCAGCCGCCTGCCTGATACACCATGGAACTAATATCAGAATATACCATTTCTACACCTTCTTCTGTTGTATCCTTTTCAGCCGCCTGCACGGTCAAGCCAGTACACAAGAATATTACGCCTATCATCCATATCATTATCTTTTTCAAAACAACCCCCCCTTATCATATACATTAATATAATTATAAATTTATTTTTCTTTCGCTATTTCATTTGTTACTGAATCTCACCTCTGATAATACCGTACTCCGCACACAAATCACTGAATTCTACAGAGTGCACAAAGCCTTTCATAACATCCCTGCGGCTTGCGCCCTTGGCAAGTTCGTTCATCCAAACATTGAAACCGCCTTCATCCGCTTCACGGTTGAAGAACGCGCGATAGAGTACCTTTACGTATTTCTCGTTGCTTAGGTTACGGTTCACAAACTCGTCAGAACTGATGAAACCATCTGCTATCTGGGCACCGTTTGCGGTACCGTTCATAAGTCTCTGCGTCCATTCATCCAGACCAACTGCGTCAGCTCTACGATTCAGCACCACAGTGTACATTCTCTTTACGAAGCTTCTTACCTGACCTTCTGCGGTAGGTTCGAAGGCTGCGATGATACCGTAGCTGTCGCAGATATTCTTAAACTCCACAGACAATACGAGACCTTCCAAAATATAGTCTCTGGTCCAGTCGTCCGCCAGCATGTCTTTCCACATCTTCAGACCGTCCGCATCCGCTTCTCTGCCAAGCACTGCGCGGTACAAAATCTTAATATACTCTTCGTCGCTGGTATTACGATTGATGAATTCGTCGCTGTTTACGAACATATCCACTAGGGTAGCGCCATCGATTTCCTGAGTCATCAGACGTTCAGTCCAGTCATTTAAACCCTGCTCTTCTGCGACGCGTCCCAGTACAATGGTGTACATACGCTCTGCGAAAGCACGGACCTTCTCTGTCTCAGGAGAAGGAATATCCGAACTACCGGGGGTGTAGTTCCCCGCACCGGTAATGCCCATTGCTTTTCCCTTAAAATAATTAAATTCTGAATCGTTATAACCAAACTCCCTGATCCTGACGCGGGAATTTTCTCCATCAGAGGAGTATCGCCAGTTACTATCCATTACCTTCATAGTGTTCTCATCTGCAGATATAAATACCATGGAATGACCATTGCACCGTATGATATAGCCCGGCTTTAACAGACTCAAAATATTATCCTTGGTAAATGTGGATGTGGTTACCAAAGTTCCGATGACATTATCAGTATTCTGCGTAGAGTTGGCATACCACATGGCAAAATTGGCAAATCCCCAACAAGACCATCCGATATGACTTCCCGCAGTTCCATCTTCCCTATACTGTTTGGGAAATCCACCTACAGTAACAGTGCCGAAAAGATTTTTAAACCATTCTGTATTTGCCACATCCGTGTTTTTACAATTATCACAAGAATGTCCGCCCAGGCCGTTTCCGCACTTCTGCTGATTGACCGTAAAATACACGCCATCGCCTTCATTCAAATTCCCTTCGTTAATCCCCAACAGCCCTGCCAACTCACTCAAACGTCTTAACACATATGCATCGTCTACGTCAGGCGGTGTAGTTGCCGCTTTTACGTGCATGGGGACATTTCCCCAAAGCATGATACATATTAACACCAAAGACAAAACTGTCTTTCGAATTCTTTTCATTACTCTTTCTCCCGACTTCGATAAAAATCCCGAAGTCCAAGACTCTCCTTAGACTCCGGGAAAGCGTATCTCTAAATATTTATCTCTCTTTTTTGCTAATATATTCTCTCCTACTGAATCTCGCCTCTGATAATACCGTACGCCGCACACAAATCGCTGAATTCCACAGAATGTACGAAGCCCTTCATAACATCCCTGCGGCTTGTACCCTTGGCAAGCTCGTTCATCCAAACATTGAAGCCGCCTTCGTCCGGCTCACGGTTGAAGAATGCGCGGTAGAGTACCTTTATGTACTTTTCGTTGCTTAAGTTACGGTTCACAAATTCATCGGAACTGATGAAACCGTCCGCTACCTGGGCGCCGTTTGCGGTACCATGCAGCAAACGGTGTGTCCACTCTTCCAGACCGACTGCATCTGCTCTACGGTTCAAGACTACGGTGTACATTCTCTTGACAAAGCTTCTTACCTGACTCTCCTGAGTAGGCGCAAAAGCAGCAACGATACCGTAGCTTTCACAAATATTCTTAAACTCTGCAGATAATACCAAACCTTCCATGATATAGTCTCTGGTCCAGCCATCTGCCAGCATATCCTTCCACATCTTAAGGCCGTCCGCATCCGCTTCTCTACCAAGCACGGCGCGGTACAAAATCTTGATATACTCTTCGTCACTGGTGTTGCGGCCAATAAACTCATCGCTGTTTACAAACATGTCTACCAAGGTGGCGCCGTCGATTTCCTTGGTCACCAAGCGTATTTTCCAGTCGTTCAAGCCCTGCGCTTCTGCTGCACGTCCCAAAACGATGGTATACATACGCTCCACGAAAGCACGCACCTGACCAATACCTTGCTTATATAAAGTTTTATTGCAAAGTTCCTTGGTAATTTTATTTATTAAATTGCCCTGTTCATCTACATATGTGCATACCAATTCGATAGATACGTTTTCAGCCAATTTCTTAGGGGTGTAGAACACTTCTACATCGTAACATGCCGCCAACATATCCTCAGCACCTGTTACACTACTAAAGTCAAAACTGCTTAAATCCAAACTTTGCAAATTAATGCAATTAAAAAACATCCAGTTGACATCGGTTACGCGGGAAGTATCAAAGTTACTCATATCCAAATCAATCAGGCTATGACAATCACAAAACATAGATGCCATTTCTGTTACCTGAGATGTGTCGAATTTAGATAAATCCAAATTGCTTAAGTTCTTACAATCATAAAACATAGCTCTCATACTTGTAACTTTGGATGTGTTAAAACCGCTTACATCCAAGCTGCTCAAACTCTCACATCTGTTAAACATTGCCTCCATGGACTCCACATTGGATGTATCAAAGCCACTTACATCCAAACTGCTCAAATTTGAACATCCAAAAAACATCCAACCCATATTTGTTACCTTCGAGGTATCAAAACTGCTCACATCCAAGGTGGTTAAGCTTTCACAATCCTTAAAGAGGAATCCCATTTCTGTTACATTGGATGTATCAAAGCTACTCAAATCTAAATCGGTTAACTCAGAACATCCCAAAAACATGATGTACATATCTTCTACCTTAGAGGTATCAAAATCACTTAAATCCAAATGGCTCAAACTTTTACAGTTATGAAACATTCCCATCATATCCGATACCTGAGAGGTATCAAAATTCTCGAAAGTAATACTTTGCACCTTCTCTAATTCAGAAAACATCCTACTGCAATTATACAAAGTACAATCCTTCACAATAATATGTTCCACTTCCGGACATATGTCAACAAAAACACTTCCCCTATAATCACCAAGGGATCCTTCATCCTCACCGGTTATCGTCAAAGTCTTGGTGTCTGCGTCATAGGTCCATGCAATTCCTCCATTCTCTCCCAAAGTACCCGTTGTTACATTGGCTGCCTCTGCTTTTAATGCCATGGCACAAAATACTGCCATAAACATGCAAACATATACCGCCAGGTTTCTGCTTAACTTTCTCATTTTACCTTCCATACTCCTTTCTTCTTTGAAACTCACTCCGTTTTGTCTTATTAATTGTTACTATATTTCTCCTCTGATGATACCGTACTGTGCACACAAATCACTGAATTCTACAGAGTGTACGAATCCCTTCATAACATCCCTGCGGCTTGTACCCTTGGCAAGCTCATTCATCCATACGTTGAAGCCGCCCTCATCCGGCTCACGGTTGAAGAACGCGCGGTAAAGCACCTTTACATACTTTTCGTTGCTTAAGTTACGGTTCACAAATTCATCGGAACTGATGAAACCATCTGCCAACTGGGCACCGTTTGCAGTACCGTTCATAAGTCTCTGGGTCCACTCATTCAAACCAACCACGTCCGCTCTACGATTCAAGACTACAGTGTACATTCTCTTGACGAAGCTTCTTACCTGACTCTCCGTCGTAGGCTCAAAAGCTGCGGTGATGCCGTAACTGTCACAGATAGTTTTAAACTCTGTAGAGAGCACCAGACCTTCCATAATGTAGTCTCTGGTCCAATCGTCCGCCAGCATATCCTTCCACATCTTAAGGCCGTCTGCATCCGCTTCTCTGCCAAGCACTGCACGGTACAGAATCTTAATATACTCTTCGTCGCTTGTGTTGCGATTGATGAACTCGTCACTGTTTACAAACATATCTACCAAAGTGGCGCCGTCGATTTCTTTTGCCATGAGGCGGTCAGTCCAATCATTCAGGCCCTGCTCCTCTGCAGCTCGATTCAGTACGATGGTATACATGCGCTCTACGAAAGCGCGCACCTGTCCTTCCCCCATCCTATATAATATTTTATTACAAAAAGCCTTCGTAAGACAATCTGTCTGATTTCCCTGCTCATCCACATACATATCCGGCAATTCAATACTGCATTCACTCGATATGGTTTTAGGAGCTTTTATCTTCATTAAGGAATCACAACTTGAGAACATACCTGTTTTATCCGTCACCTTAGTGATATCAAAGCTATTCAAATCCAGTTCCTGCAAGCTGCTACAAGCGCAGAACATATAGTTCATATTTGTTACTTGAGAGGTATCAAAGCCGCTCACATCCAATTTTTCTATGCTATTACAAGTGTCAAACATACTCTCCATATCTGTTACTTGGCTGGTGTCAAACCCATCTACATCTAATTGAACCACATTCCTACAGCCGAAGAACATCCCACGCATATCCGTTACCTTACCGGTGTCAAAGCCACTTACATCCAGTTTATTAATGTTTTCGCAGCCGCAAAACATATAACGCATATCTGTCACTTGAGAAGTATCAAAATCGCTTATATCCGGTTCACTTAAGATAACACATCCGCAAAACAAATAACTCATGTTCGTTACCTTACCGGTATCAAAGCCGCTCACATCCACTTCACTTAAACTGTAACAGTCCCAAAACATACCGGTCATGTCCGTTACCTTACCGGTATCAAAATCACTTACATCCAGCTCGCTTAAGCTAGAGCAAGCATGAAACATATAGCGCATATCCGTTACTTGACTGGTATCAAAATTATCAAATATGACTTTTTCCAGACTGGTCAACCCATCAAACATACCTCGACAATTATCCACTTTACAATCTTTTACCACTATTGTTTTTACATCCATACATATGCCGGACAGACTATCTTCCCCCAACCAGAACATCTCTTCCAAAGTATTATCACCGGTTAAAGTCAAAGTCTTGGTATCCGCATCATAGGTCCAGGTAATACCATCACTGTTTCCTAATGTACCACTTGTTACATTTGCCGCCTCTGCCTTTAACGTCATGGCACAAAATACTGCCACAAACATGCAAATATACATTGTCAGATTTCCGCTTAATTTTTTCATGTTGTTCCTCCTCCATCTCCATCACAACAGAATACTGCTCTAAATCAGCACCGTACCAAAAAAACGTGTATAGAGCAACTTCTATAAGTATCCTTTGTCTATACACGTTTACGAATATCTAATAATAATGCCAGAACAACACCTCAAGAGATTCTTTACAGCCATCGAATACTCCTACTCCCAACTCAATACTAGGCGGCAACACTATACGTTCCAATCCACTACACTCTGAAAAAGCATAATCTGAAATTTTCTCTGTTCGCTTCGGTATATCTAAATGCTTTATACCTTTACAATCTTCAAAAGCATTCTCGCCGATGAACTTCAAATCTTCAGGTAACTCAATAGTTGTCAGACTCGTGCAGTTTCTAAATGCCCGATCACCTATCTGTACCACCGTATCCGGAATTTCTATCATAATCATCTCCCGACAATTTTCAAATGCTTCATCTCCTATGGCTGTTACCATGTATTCCCTACCACCGCTTTCAACCGTATCAGGAATAAGAACATGTGTCTCATCAGTGGAGCATCCTATTACTTTTGCTGTTCCGCTTGAATAGTACTCGTACTCAAGCCCCTTCGTGCCCATGAGATTTATCAACACAAAAATAACTACTAATGCAACCAGGACTCCACCAATCATGGCTACTGTCTGTATCCGGATTTTAGGTTTCTCTTCTTTTTCAATCTCCTCATCCACATCATCAACAGTACGTTTACTTACAAGTGATTTCCCGCATTTAAGGCAAAAGCTCGCACCTTCTTTTACTTCACTTCCACATTTATCACAGAACATGGTCAAGACCTCCTACACCCCAAATCTCACTTTGCGGTACGCCAAGATTTCCTCTTTACATTTCTCAAATCCCAACACACCACAATTCAAACAAAGGTCATAGTTTCTGGCATCGGTCCAGTCCTGACCGGTGTAATATTTGTAATAATCGCCACGGTATTTGTCTACTTTGGCAATATACTTCTCCAGTTCTTTGGGAGTCATACTGTTGCGTTCCATTGCTCTGTCAAAACAGAACTGCTCGTCCGCATACACAAACACACTCATGACATTAGGATAATCTTTCAGCACGTAGTCTGCGCATCTTCCCACGATGACGCAGGACTCTCTCTCCGCTAACTGCTTAATAATCTTCGCCTGATAATTGAACAGATTCTTGTCGGATACGAAATCTCCCGACTCCGGCGGAATCAAATCTCCGTCATACGCAGCCTTTGAGCTTTTGAAAAGAGGGACCTTTTTCAGTTTTTCGTCCGCCTCTCCGAACAAAGCCTCGCTGATACCGCTATCTTCGGAGGCCATACGCAAAATATCCCTACTGTAAAAGGGAATACCCAGTTCATCCGCCACCATCTGGCCTACAGTCTTTCCTCCGCTACCATACTGTCTGGCAATTGTAATTACGATATTATCCATAGCCATTACCCCCTTAAATTTTATTCACCCAAATATGCCTTCTTGATGGAATCATCATTCATCAATTTGTTTGCATCTCCGGAAAGTACAATCTTACCGGTTTCCAATACATACGCTCTGTTTGCAATAGACAGTGCCTTCTTTGCGTTCTGCTCTACTAAAAGAACGGTAGTGCCGCTTGCACTAACCTTTTCAATAATATCAAATATCTCATTTACAAAGATAGGTGACAAGCCCATGGAAGGCTCATCCATTACAATCATTTTCGGATTGGACATAAGCGCACGTCCCATCGCTAGCATCTGCTGCTCACCACCGGATAAGGTTCCGGCTCTTTGGTTTTTACGCTCTTCCAGTCTGGGGAAACGCTTATATACATTTTCCAAATTTTCTGCAATTTCTTTTTTATCTTTTCTGGTGTAAGCACCCATCTTCAGATTTTCATAAACACTGAGCTGAGAGAACACACGACGTCCTTCCGGTACATGTGCAATGCCCATTTCTACGATTTTGTGGGCAGGCACCTTTGTGATATCCTTCCCCTCAAAAATGATGGAACCATGCTTCGCCGGCAAAAGACCGGTAAGGGTATGCAGTGTGGTGGTCTTGCCCGCACCGTTTGCACCAATCAGCGCAATAACTTCACCCTGATTAACTTCAAAGGATACGCCCTTCAATGCCTGAATGACACCATAATATACTTGTAAGTCTTTTACTTCCAACATTGCCATTTTGACATTCCTCCTATTCACCCAAATATGCCGTGATTACTGCAGGATCATTTAATACCACATCAGTCTTGCCCTGTGTAAGCACCTGACCAAAATTCAGAACTGTCAATTCTTCACAAATACCGCCAACCAGCTTCATATCATGCTCGATCAAAAGGATGGTGGTGTCAAATTTCTTTCTCACGAAACGGATAGTCTCCATGAGTTCACCTGTTTCGTTGGGATTCATACCTGCTGCCGGCTCATCCAACAAAAGAAGCTTGGGCTCTGTCGCAATTGCTCTGGCGATTTCCAGCTTACGCTGTTTACCGTAAGGAAGGTTGCTTGCCAGGATATCTGCTTCTTTATCCAAATCAAACACCTTCAGAATTTCCATGGCACGCTCATTCATTTCTTTTTCTACCTTACGATACTTGGGCAACCTCAAAATACCCTCTATAGTAGAATAAGGATGATGATTGTGAAGGCCCGCCTTAACGTTGTCAAGCACGGACAAATCCTTAAACAATCGAATGTTCTGGAATGTTCTTGCTACACCTGCTTTGTTAATATCAATAATGGACTTGCCGGTGATATCCTTGCCGTCCAGGATTACTTTACCTTCGTTAGGCTTATACACACCGGTAAGCAGGTTAAATACTGTCGTCTTGCCCGCACCGTTAGGACCTATCAATCCGTAAAGCATCCCCTTTTCGATTTTTAAATTAAAACCATCTACTGCACGAAGACCGCCAAATGAAATAGACAAATTTTTAACTTCTAACAATGCCATAACTATTTAGCCTCCTTCGCTTTTTTATTCTTCATCTTTTCTTTTACTTTTGCTCTCCAGTCAATTGCCGCAGGTGCCCAGTTAAACAACATCATTGCAATCAGGACAATTGCGTAAATCAACATACGATAGTCGGAAAGACCTCTCAGCACTTCCGGAAGTACCGTAAGGAGTACCGCTGCAATCATGGAACCACGAATGTTACCGATTCCGCCAAGTACTACAAATACCAGAATCAAAATAGAGGTATTGTAATCAAACTTCTTTACGGTCAGCGATGCAAAATTATGAGCATACAATGCACCTGCCACACCTGCCAACGCTGCGGAAATGGAGAATGCCATCAATTTATATTTGGTAATATTAATACCGATAGACTCTGCCGCAATTCTGTTGTCACGAATAGCCATAATGGCACGACCGCTTCTGGAATTGATTAAGTTCAAGATAATAAACAAGGCAATGAGAATCAATATCACACCGATGGTAAAAGTAGAATTTTTAGGTGTTTTGGTAATACCAAGCGCCCCTTCTACAAGTACTTTTCCATCTGCCTCTAAGTTCAAACTTGCCTTATCCGTTACGGAGAAATGCAATCCTTTGCTGTCACGTCCAACATACAAAAGGTTCATCATAGTTTTTATGATTTCGCCAAACGCTAAGGTTACAATCGCTAGGTAGTCACCTCGGAGTTTCAGCACCGGAATACCGATTAAAAAACCAAACAGAGCCGCCACTACCGCACCAATCAAAATGGCCAACAGGAAGCGAATCAGTTCCGGGAGACCATTGTCCATAAGCACTGAGAAAAATGCACTGGAATATGCGCCCACGCACATAAATCCCGCATGCCCCAAGCTAAGTTCTCCTGAAATTCCTACTACCAAATTCAAAGAAATGGCTGCAATTACATATACGCATAGGGGAACCAAAAGCCCCTTCATCAAACTAGAAATATTACCTGTAGTAATAAGTATTTGTACAATCAGATAAACAACAATTACCAAAGAATAGGTAATCAAATTGCTTTTGGTTGTTTTATTCATATTCTGAAACAAATTCTTTTTCATGATGGTCACCTACACTTTCTCTTGAATATTCTTGCCGAATAAACCTGTAGGTTTTACCAACAAAACAATAATCAACACTGCAAACACAATAGCGTCTCCTGCCTCCGTAGAAATCTTAGCTCTAGCCAATATCTCAATAATACCAAGCAAAATACCGCCCACCATCGCACCGGGGATGGAACCAATTCCGCCAAATACCGCCGCTACGAATGCCTTAATACCCGGCATAGCACCTGTGTAAGGATTCAGACTGGGATATGCAGAACAAAGAAGCACACCGGCAATGGCCGCCAAGCCGGAACCGATAGCAAAGGTCAGTGATATGGTTGCATTTACATTCACACCCATAAGCTGCGCCGCACCACGATCTTCTGAAACCGCCTTCATAGCTCTGCCGGGTTTGGTCTTATTTACAAACAAGGTCAAACCAACCATTATAATAATACAAACAACAATTGTCACAATAGTGGTTCCTGTAATAACCAATTTACCATCTGCCCAGGTCAAAGCAGGAACTTTAATAACACTAATAAATGATTTTGTATTTGCACCGAATATTAAAAGAGCAATATTCTGCAAGAAGTAGCTCACTCCGATAGCCGTAATCAACACCGCCAAAGAGGAGGACGCCTTACGCAAAGGCTTGTAAGCGATTTTTTCAATTGTCACACCCAAAGTAGTACAAATGACCATACTAATCAACACTGCCAACAAAGAAGGAACTCCTGCTCCCGTCATTAATGTAAGTACTGCATATGCACCAATCATGATAACATCGCCATGTGCAAAATTTAGCATTTTTGCAATTCCGTATACCATGGTATAGCCCAGTGCAATAATCGCATATACACTGCCCAAACTGATACCATCAATTAAAAACTGTACAAAACTCATAATCGACCCCTTCCAAAGCAAAATATTTAAAACATTATAGCACAGTAACGCAATTTATAGCAAGAAAATACTTCAGCACCTTCTATGTTAAGGCAAAAAAGAAGGCCTCCTCAAATCATTTCGATTTGAGAAAGACCCTCTGAAAATTCTGATTAATCCATTGCCTTGTAAGCACCGTTTTCGATTATAACCGCCTTAGGCTCTTTGTTAGGTTCGCCGGAAGCATCCCATGTAATGGTACCGGTAAGACCTGTCAAGGTAATTTCAGTCATTGCAGCGCTCATAGCATCACAAAGCTCTGATGAAGACATATCTTCAGTAGCTCCTGACTTTTCAATAGCTGCCTTGATAGCATAGATTGCATCGTATGCATCTGCTGCGAACTGTATAGGAACTTCACCGTTAAACTTTTCAGCATACTTAGCAACAAATTTCTTGGTTAATTCATCCTGCGCATCTGCTGCGAAAGGAGTAAGAAGCATAACGCCTTCTGCCAAAGAAACATCGAAGTTTTCTACACCAAGAATACCATCCAAACCATCACAACCAAAAATCTGAGGCTTGAATCCCATATCAGCAGCCTGCTGAAGAATCAAAGAAGCTTCCTGATAGTAAATGGGAAGGAACAATAATTCAGCGCCGCTGTCTTTTGCCTTCTGAAGCTGTACCTTGAAGTCTGTCTTGCTGTCAGCGGTAAATGCTTCGCTTGCAACTACAGAAATTCCCTGATTTGCTGCTTCTGCCTTAAAGCTTTCACAGATACCTGAAGAATAAGGGTCTGAGCTGTCATAAATAATAGCAACCTTGGTAGCCAACTTCTTTGTACCGATGTACTCTGCTGACTTAGTACCCTGTGCAGGGTCTGAGAAGCAAAGACGGAATGCGTTAGAAACGCTGATACAGTCTACTGCTGTTCCGGAAGGGGTGATAAGGAACATGTTATCTGCAGAAGCTTCTGCTTCTACTGCGATACAGGGAGCACTGGTAACAGTACCCATGAAAATATCCATGTTCCAGTCCTTCAAACTGTTATAAGCATTTACACCCTTTTCTGCATCATGCTCATCGTCTTCCATTTTCCATTCAATCATAACTCCGTTGATACCGCCGGCTGCGTTGATTTCTTCAACCGCAATCTGAGCACCTTTGTTTACAGCATCACCATATGCTGCTGCACCACCGGTCAAAGAACCTGAACCGCCAATCTTAAATACATTGTCTGATTCATTGCCGCCACATCCGGTTAAGCATCCGATTGCAAGTACCATTGTAAGTGCCAAACTTAAAATCTTTTTCATAATACTTTCCTCCTATATCTTTGTCACTTCCGCCTAATCATAATCAAAAACCTTTTATTTGTCAACATTTTCTGTTTTTTCATTCCATAAGGTGAATCCTAAGATCAAAATTCCCCCCAGCATTTGCCAGATTGTCATAGATTCTCTCAAGACAAAGAAAGAGATTGCCACTGCTACCAATGGATCCAAATAACTTAAAATTGCGATCTCTTGTCCCTTCAATTCCTTCAATGCCGAGAAATACATGCAATAAGTAATGCCGGTATGTATAAAACCCACGGTCAGAAGGCATATCCAGCCCTCTGCATCCAACTTCTGAATCTGTAAGTCTCCCGAAATCAACACATAGGGAATTAATATTGCAATGGCCGCCAAAAACTGCAAAAAGGTTCTTTGAATACCCTCTACATTTTTAATGAATTTATTTAACAGAATTACCGTAGCATAAAAAACTGCCGCACCAAGTCCCAGCAAAATCCCCAGAATATGATTCCCATCGCCCATGTTTTCGAAGCCGATAATCAACACCATGCCCAGTGTGGACATGATAAAGCACAAAAGTTGCTTCTTCCCAAGCTTTTCCCGAAACAGAATGGGACACACAATGGTCACAATTACCGGTGCAAAATAGTAACTTAACGTTGCCGCCGAAATGGTAGTATGTTTATATGCCTCAAAAAGCAAAATCCAATTCACACCCATGGCCATACCGGAAAATAATAGTAGAAACAGTTCTTTCTTAATAGCCTTAACATCAATTTTCTGCCCTGTTATCAGAAAGTATCCCAAAATCAACAACGCGGCAAGTATCGCTCTGTACAGTGCCAGTTCCCCGGATGTAATCGATATGCTTCTGCTGAATACTCCAATTGTACCGAAAATAATCATGGAAAAGCTGAGTAGCAACTTCGCCCGTCTTTGTTCTTTCATTCCCTATAGCTCCAAATCTCTTGTAGGTATTTATTAATGCAGGATTCTCTGCGAACTTACATCTTAAAAAATCGTCCTTACATAGTTATACAATCCGCTGCGAATAGCATTGTTATCATGGTCTGCTTCCGGCACTTCGTACCAAGTATGTTCCTCACCGTTTGCAGTGAAAATATCATGATAACCCTGAGGGAACTTGCCCACTACTCCATCTTTCGTACCGCAACATATCATGAAAACAGTAGGCTTGTACTCCTTTCCGGCAAAGGTCAGTTCTTTTTCTGTCAACTGTCCGGGATGTTCCATCGCCCAGTCCTTACCGGGAACAAGTCCGGGTGCAGGTGCAATCGCTCCCATATACTCGAACAAATCCGGTCTGCTCAAACCAATAAACAGAGTTTCGCGTCCACCCATGGAAAAACCTACTATTGCACGCTGATTACGATCCTTGGATACGGAATAATTTGCCTCAATAAAAGGAATTAAATCATTCACCAAATCATTAATAAAATTATCATAAGGCCAAATTGTATCAGGATTAAAACCCGGTTTCAGCTCCGGATCATTGGTGGCATACATACTTGGGAATATTACTATCATCTCCTTTGCCAATCCATCCGCCTGAACATTGCCGAAAAGATCTGTGATTCCGTTTGTGCTGTCACCTGTAAAGGTATTTTCATCACCGAAAATACCATGAAGCATATACAAGGTAGGATAAACCTTTGATTCATCATAACCGGCCGGCACCAATACATTTACACCACGGTCCAATCCTGTGGTTTTTGAATGATAGGTATGATGCACTACCGTTCCGTATGTTACCTCATCTCTCCTCCGATAAGCCTCTGCCGGACATTCGGGTTCAATTTTGATTTTGTTCATCATAATCGCTTCCATTTTTATATACCTCCTTTTTCTGCCTTAGGTCCAATATGGTTTCTGGTCCTTGTGAGTAAAATTCTTCATGCGAATCTTCAGAGAGTCAATTTCACTCTCATAATGCTGCTTTTGCTTATCATTTAATTTGCCCGCATCCTTTAATTGCAAAAACAATTCCTCCAACTCCGCCAAATTCATCTGTGCCGCATCTTTGTAATTGTTCTCCATATTCATTCGGATACGCTGTACAATAGCATCCAATCCTGCATGTTTACTGCTTTTCAAAAAATCGAACATAACTTCCACCTCCGCTAATGATGGCTTTATAGCAAAGTTTCTTCCTCCAAACTGCTACTCACAAAATTCCGCAAATTCATCCAGTAATTCCTCCGGGAAATCCGCTTTCTTGTAAAGTGCTGTCGTATCTTTGACATCGATTTTATATCCAAAGTGACTTATATCGTCGTATATGTGAATGGAAACATTATCTTTACCCGCAAAATTCACATTCCACATATCCATATCTGCCTGAAAAATCTGAGCGTCATTCATACTGTTAATAATCAGCGTTCTGATATCCGCGTCATTTATATTGGCAATGGTATCCAAAGAATTATAGGTCGCCCAGTAGTAATCATCTGCTCCGAAATAATAGACTCCCTGTATCTCCTCTTCCCGCACTGTCTTAGCTGCCTCTGCGTATTTCACATATATACTTTCATTCAGAGGATCCATGGCCTTATATTGGTCACAAGCCACATCCGCCAAGTGACGAGGCGTACTGTTGAATATAATCATGCCTGCTATTTGCGAATCTTTCACAGCCAATTCTGTAGCAATCTGACCTCCCAGACTATGTCCTAACAAATATATGTTAGTAATATCCTGTTCTTTTAGGAACTCAATGGCCGCTCTGCAATCAGCATAATACTCTTCTTCCAATCCTGTGGAAGCAGCTGCTGAAGCCCTTAATGTTCTTTTGTCCAAGCGAAGGGAATTTACACCTCTTTGTGCCAATCCCAATGCTATGTCTTGAAATGGTGCCAGCAAACCGATAGTTTCATTATAATCGTTAGGGCCGGAACCTGCAATAAGTAATACTGCAGGATGTTTTTCTCCGTCATCCAAATAGGTATATACTGCATTTAACTCACAGTCATCATTTTCAAATACGAAGTGTTTCTCCACAATACCATTCTCATGTTTCACTTCGAAGACATCCTTAAAATGAATATTGTAGGTAAAACCGGTTATTTTCACCTGTTTCAGGGAAACCTGCAGGTCCAAGGTAATATTTTCAAATTCTGCAACAGAAGTATATACATCCGTTCCGAAGTATGGTATCACCTGCACTTCTGAAACATCCAACAACTCTCCGCCAACTGCCGAAAGGTTCTCAAATACACCCACAAAGTCCTCTTTACCCATCAGTGCCTGTAACTCACTACCGGTGTACTCATACAACACATCCGTTTCCCGTTTTTTCCAGCTATCTGTCACAAAATTAAAAAGCTCCTCATTGGTAGTAGGTACGGGCTTTTCCTCGGGCACGTCAACCGGTTCGTTTGTGGGTTCCGGAGTTCGTTCTGCGGCATCCTCTTGCGTTGGTGCAGTATCCGATAGTTCATCGTCCATAGTCTCTTCCGGTGCTTTAGCAGTACTGTTTTCCGTTCCCTCAGTCTCTTTTCCGCATGCGGTACATAGAACAACTGCCAAAATCAATGTGCACAACCATTTACTTCTTTTCATGTTTCTCCCTCCATATCGGAATCGGTAATGCAACTCCTGTCGTCGTTTTCAGCCTTTTTTAAAGTACACAACCCTTTTTCAAAATCACATTCGCATACTGACTTGTCTCTGAAGTAGCAATTACCGCATAAGCTTTCTTTGCTTCGTCATAAAACGCAAAGCGCTCCAGTTTATCAATTACACTGACGCCTCGTTCTTCAGCCTTTTCTATCATACTCTCGTAGGTTTTCCAAATAGAAACGTCTGCATTATCTCCCGTTACTCTTTCCATTAAGCATACAGGCTTTTCCACATATTGGTCAAGAGGAAAAACCTCTAAAATTGCCTCCAAAAGCTCCGGTACACCGTGACCGTCCATTCGAATTACTATTCCTTCTTTTCCCATGGTCTCTGCCGGGAAATTGCCGTCTGCGATTACAATGGTATCTCCGTGTCCCATTTCACACAATACCTTTAAAAGCATCGGTGAAAGTAAGGGTGATATTCCTTTTAACATATTTTGTCCTCCTGTCAATGTCGCCCGCTGCGGGCGTAGTATTTCTCCAATTTGCTTGCACTTAGCAGATACTTCTTATTTTGGCGGAACCATAACATCCTACCGCAGCACGCTGGCGCGAGAGCTTGCTTGTAGGACATTATGGTCCACCTGTCTGCTAAATTTTCTCGGGTGCAAACAAGCAAATCTGTCATAACATATTCAGTGTATCTTCCAGAGGCGTCACTTCTCCGAACCCATAGAATTTCACGGCATTTTCGCCCAAAAAAGCACGCTTCTCCGCCTCAGTAAGCTTATCTGACTCTGCAATAAACCGTACTGCCATAATATAAGTAATGTCTGTCATGGTGCGTGGATAATCACTACCCCACATAAGCTTTTCCATGCCGCAGATATCCCTTGCCTCCAGAATCGCATCAATAGCAGAAGGATAGGGATAAAACTCCTTATGAAAAAGCCAGGTCAGACCGCCACTTTCGATATACACATTTTTGTGTTTTGCCAGGGCAATCTGTTTCTGCCAGCCCGGAGTGGTTACCATGCCGAAATGACCAATGGCAATCTTCAAATTCGGACATTGTTCAATTAAATACTCCATATCCTCCACCTGTTCATCGCCGTCTGCCAGGTCAATAGACAAAAATTTGCCTGCCGCTTCTATTTCTTTGAAAACCGGAAGCAATTTCTTCAAGTCCTTGTCTGCCAGCCTTCCCGCACAGATTTTTACGCCATCCGCTCCCTCTGTGAGAATGGGAGGTTTTTCCTCATAAAGGGAGCAGATTTTGATTCTGTCCGGATATTTCGCCTTGGACTCCATCAAATAAGCATCCTGGTTGCCGTCAATATACTCCTGGGTCACCACACAACCGTTTACGCAGGCATAATTCATATTGGCAATGAGGCGCTCCACAGTATTTTCATCATCATTCATGTAAGGCGGCATCATTTGGCGAATCTCACCGCCGAAGTCACTTTTGCCGTCGCCTACACCTACCACAGGTTTGCCGTTTACCATTCCCTGCTGTTTTTTCCAAAGATGCAAATGCGCATCGATTATTACATATTTACTCAAAGTGTCACCCCATCCTTAAATATTGCAATTTCACGGTAGCCTTCCCGCTCATTGGCGGTTTCCAGACCATTTGCCACGTCTATTACATATTGTAACAGTTCCCCCGACTGATTCTTTCCTTCCAACATAGGCGCTGCATTAAAGTCAATCCAGTTTCGTTTCTTCTCTGCCAATGTATTGTTAGTAGCAATTTTCACAGTAGGTACCGGTCCCCCCAAAGGAGTTCCTCTTCCCGTGGAAAACAGTACTATATGACAACCTGCTGCCACCAAATTAGTCACCGCCACTATATCATTACCCGGACCGTTTAACAGATTCAGTCCGTTCTCACATACCCTATCGCCATAATCCAGCACATCCACTACAGGTGCCATACCGCCCTTTTGGGTACATCCGAGAGACTTTTCCTCCAAGGTGGTGATACCTCCGGCCTTATTACCGGGCGAAGGATTCTCGTAAATCACCTGATTGTGACGAATATAGTAATCCTTGAAATCATTAATAAGTTTCACAGTCTTTTCAAAGGTTTCTTCATCCTTGCATCGGTTCATAAGAATGGTTTCCGCGCCAAACATTTCCGGAACTTCCGTGAGTACCGTACTCCCTCCTGCTGCAATGAGCAAGTCCGAAAACTGTCCGATAAGAGGATTCGCCGTAATGCCGGAAAAACCATCGGAGCCGCCACATTTCAGTCCCACCTTTAGTTTGGAAAGGGGTACCGGCTGACGTTTAAAGGAATCCGCGTAAGCCTGCAATTCCCGAATAAGCTTCACACCCTCTGCAATTTCATCCTCACAGTCCTGGGTATTTAAAAACTTCACCCGACGCTCATCTATTTCTCCCAACACTTCTTGAAAAGATGCAATATTATTGTTTTCACATCCAAGTCCCAGTACCAATACTCCGCCTGCATTAGGATGCTGTATGAGCCCTTTCAAAATCAACTGTGTCAGCTTGTGGTCATCCCCCAGCTGGGAACAGCCGTAAGGGTGGGGAAAACTAAAAGCACCGGTCAGACCTGCCAGTTTCTCTGCCACCTTATTTACGCAGCCCACTGTATTTACAATCCAGATATCATTGCGGATGCCGATTTCACCATTTGCTCTCACATATACGTTAATGGTATATTCCGGCACCTTTGGCAGTTCATACTGCACCGGCTCATAGGTATAGGTCAATTTTTCTCCCAAATTTGTTTTCAAATTGTGGGTATGAACCTGCTCTCCCGCCTTAATATCATTTATTGCGTGACCAATGGGAAAACCATATTTAATTACATTGCTCCCCTGCGGAATATCCGCAAGAGCCACCTTATGACCGGTTTCCACATTTACTGCCACATTATCCAAGGGATGTATTTGTAATTGCTTCATACATTTCCTCCTTTATACCCGTATCTCCTTTGTACCCGTATCTCTCCTGCACCCCATAGCGCGCAGGAAGACACCTCCTTGCAAGGTTCTACAGCACCTCTCTAAATGCCTGCTCCATACCCTTTTCATTCATCAGTGCCAGATACTTTTCTACTTCTGCAAGCATAAAGCTCAAATCTCTGCCCCAGTAACCTTCCTTCTTCAAAATATCTGCCACGGTTGCAGTTTTCATAAATGCCATAATATCCTCGCCGTCATTTGCTTCTTCTGTACGATAGAAGGCAATCAATGCCGCCAAAGAGAAGGTCATACATTTGGGCAGTACACCATTAGTCTCATAATATTCTAAAATAGTAGGCAATACTCTTGCCTTAAATTTGCTTACGGAATTCAGCGCAATGCTCAAAAGCTGATGCTTTACAAAAGGATTCGCAAACCGCTCCAGCACAGCCTTGCCGAAAGTAATATCTTCCTGCGTATTTCCCAAAGTGGGAATAATTTCTTCAAAAATCGTTTTGTTTAAGAAAGCATTCACCAACTCATCATCCAAACATTCCTTTACGGTAGACAGTCCGTACAATCTGGCTGCCAAAACCATGGACGTATGTCCTCCGTTTAAAATACGCACCTTGCGTTTCTTGTAGGGCTTCACATCCGGAGTCCAAATCACATTAATACCTGCAGCCTGTAAAGGAAACTCCTTCTCAAAGTCACCTTCAATCACCCAAAGGTGGAAGATTTCCGCCGTATTCATAAGCTTATCTTCTTCTCCCAGACGTGCCGTCAGCTCTGCTACCTCATCCTTGGGATAACCGGTACAAATACGATCCACCAAAGTATTACAGAAATGATTTTCTTCCTGTACCCACTTCACAAATTCTGCCGGCAATTCCCAAAGCTTGGCGTATTTCAGTACACAATCCAAAAGCTCCTTGCCGTTATTGTCAATCAACTCACAGGATAAAATAATAAATCCGGGCAATCCCAGCTTAAATCTCTCATACAAAAGAACGGTCAGCTTTGCAGGGAAGGATTTGGGTGGCGCATCTGTGATGCTTTCTGTTCCCAAGTATTCGATACCGGCCTCCGTGGTGTTGGAAATAATCACATGCATATCAGGATTATGTGCCAGCTTCAGATACTCTGCAAAATCTTTATAAGGGTCCACGCCTCTGGAAACAGAGGTGACCTTAATGCAGTCATTTACCACTGCTCCGTCTTCAATACCGCGTAAAAACTGATGATACACACCCTTCTGCTCATTTAATACAGGAATCAAACCCTTGGCAATAGGCTGTACTACCACCACCTTGCCGTCATATAATCCCTGCTCGTTCATTTTATGTACAAATACATCAGCAAAGCTTCTTAAAAATCCGCCTTCGCCAAACTGAATTATGGTTTCCTTCATATTGCTTCCTTTCTGTGCCGCCTCGACACCCTTGCGTTTTCTGTTTATTCCGAATACCTAATATTTTCTGCTCTGCTTCTTAAGCTTCCTCACCGGTCAAATCGATTAACACCTTTGCCAGACTGCCGTCATTTTCCACCAATGCCTTAAAAGCTTCATCCACTTTATCAACCGGGTACACGGCACTGACCATATCCAGCACATTTACTTCTCCGCCCGCAATCAAATCGATAACTGCCTCAAAATCCTTTGCATAAGAATTACGACTGCCGAATACATTTAACTCCTTTTTTAAGAGAACGGAATGCAGGAAGGTGGTTTCCTTTTTACCATTGCCAATCAAGATAATATTGGCCGCAAATGCTGCACAATCGATGCAGGAAAGGAAGGTCACAGGAAGTCCGCAAGCTTCCACGCATACATCAAAGCCATTGCCTCCGGTAATCTTCATAGCTTCTTCCACAATGTCTGTTTTGCCGGAATTAATCACACCATCTGCGCCGAAATGAAGTGCTTTTTCCAGTCTGCCATCCAGCAAGTCTGCTACATACACCTCTGCTCCCTGTGCCTTTGCAGCAATCAGGGCAAACAATCCGATAGGACCTGCTCCTACTACCAACACCTTATCTCCTTTTTTCACAGGTGCACGATGTAAAGCATGATAACTGATGGTAAAGGGCTCCACCAACGCCAGCTCCTTGGCTGATAAACCTTTGCCGTTATAAATACGTTCTATGGGCATTACGATATATTCACGGAAGCTACCGTCACGCTGCACTCCCATGGTCTGATTGTCCGTACAGCAGTTTACATAACCCCTCTGACAGGAATAGCAACTGCCACAGTTAAAATACGGATTAGCGGTCACAATGTCCCCGGCTTTCAGTCCCTTGTCATTCTCCGGTATGGATACAATCTGTGCACTGAACTCATGCCCCGGAATCCTGGGATATGTGGTAAAAGGCTGATTGCCTGTATAACTGGACACATCCGCGCCGCAAACACCGCAATAAAGCACTTTAAGTAGCGCTTCTCCCTCTCCCGGCACAGGCATCTGTGTATCCGTTACTGCTATTTCAAATGGTTTTTCAATCAATACTGTCTTCATCTTTTTCCTCCTTAAGCACATGCACGTCACAAGTGTTACCTGCGACTACTCTTCCTCCACATAAGCTTTGTTCCAAATCACTGCAGTTTTCATAGGTGCGTTCTTACTATAGATTTTATTTTGATAAGCCCCCATCGGGTCTGCCGTAAATTCATCCCTGTCAATCAGTTCCACGATTTCATCATAATGGCTCTCCGCCAAAAGCTCGATGGCCTTCTCCATATGGTCCTGGCGGAAATTGATGGAAGCCAGAATCAGATGATTTTCAAAACCAAAAGGCATGGTATCAAAGGTAATCTTAGGTCCCAGGGAGAAACTGTTGTAAATACCGTTGCATCCCAGCACCTTATGCTCAAAAGCAATTCTGTGTTCCACATTGCTGCCGCTGACACCGATGAAGGTAGTCGCTCTGCCACCCAGCTTTTCTACAATAGCTTTTGCCAGCTCCTCTTCACTTTCGAAAGTATTCTGCAAATACTCTGCATTGGTTTCTTTCAAGGCAAACTGTACCTTGGGCGAATCCTCAGCACTTCTTGCTACAAAGAGCACCTTTGCATTCTTGTGATTACGCAAAATCAAGTCTCCGATAAACATGCCGGTGGTGCCCAGTCCGAAAATAACCGTCCTATCGAAAATTTCCTCTTTGGCAATTTCACGAGCTTCTGCTTCCCCACATTTATACTTTCGCATAGCCACACGGAAATTGTGGGCACTGCCCAAATCTTCCATACGCTCTAACTGAAACAGCATGCAGGCAAAAGGGTCCGGGAACACCATCTTCTTAGCGAAAGAAAGCTTCAACTTGCCATTCTCCACATAGCCGTCAGGTATGGTGAGTAACATATCCGGGTGGAAATACTGTTTATCTGCAAATAATCCATCCGCCTGGTCACAGCCGTATTCGAAATAGGTCTCCTCCTCCGTATAGCGCGTAGGATCGTAACTGTTCCCTCCGCGAATCAGTACAATGGCAAAACGATTCTGAGACGGCACCCACACAATACCTTCGTGACCGTTAATCAGACGATTGGTGCCTGCAGGGAACTTTGCTGTCAATTTCCCCTGACTGCCCATATTCATCAACTCATTATCCGTACCGCAAAAGCCTACCATAACCGGCTCGCACAAAATTCCTTCCTTTTCCTCTTCTCCACGCAGACGCATGCGCTTTTCATTTCTAATTTCCACATCCCCGTAGACTAAGGGATTCTTTTCATCATTCTGAAAATAGGTTGCTTTAACCTGCATTCTGATTCCTCCTTATCTGTTAGCTCTTTCCGTTCTCTGCAATATCATTCTCATACTTGTAAGACATTTCTGCCATTTGATGTCACATCATCAACCACTATATATTTATTATAACTTTGTTGCACTGAAGAACCAAGACTTATTCATGACGTTTTCCTTTGTTCCATGTCGCATTTTCGCAGATTTCATTCTCAAATGCCTTACACATATCCACTCCTCCATCTGTTCAAATCTTTTCTTATGCTCCAAATAGTATTTCTTTACCGCTTCTCGATTTTGACCGCGTTTGAGCACAGCAATAATTTCTCTCAGACTCGTTCGATAATTCTTCCCATCCATATCCTCCTCTTATGTTTGGCGGACTACGTCCGGGAATTAACCAATCCGCCATTTATATTATACTTGAGTAAAAGGGCAGATACGCCGTGAATGTACGATATGTACTGTTCTTTGAGATTACTCCGATAAACTTATCGGTATATTATATTTACATCATTGTCAACATTCATTCAGTTACTCTTTTATTACTTTCTCTTGTCATCCTTCGTACAAGATGCGATAATATTGAACGAGACAGACTATTTCAAGGAGGTATTCCCATGAAATATCGCGACCTAAAAATCACTTTTTCCATTGAGAATATTGACTTTACCATTTTGAGCATTTGCTTGGAGAAATTGGTGCGTCCCATTCCCAAACACAGTCATAGCCGGAGTAGTTATGAACTTCATTACATATCCTATGGGTATGGTACTCTGATTGCACAGGGGCAGGAGTATGACATCACGCCCGGTTCTTTGTTCATGACCGGCCCCGGAGTCGCTCATGAGCAAATTTCCGCACCGGAAGATCCTATGACAGAGTATTGTGTATATTTTCAGATTGAGAAAGATTCCGATGGCATAGCCACAGGCATTATGAACACCTTTTTAGAGCACGATTTTTGGATTGGAATGGCCGAGAGCAGTATTCATGAACTCATGAAGCAGATTTTTCAGGAATTGGAGACACATCCTGCCGGTTATGAACTGATGTTGCCCTCCCTGTTACAACAGCTGATTTTATTACTTACCAGGCACTATAAGCAGGAAGACACCCATCCCATTGCCGGTACCACCAAATCCACCAATGTGAATGACCTTACCTACTTAATCATTGAGGAAGCTTTTTTGTATGATTACAGAAGTCTGACCCTTGATACTTTGGCCAAACAGGTTAAACTGGGGAAACGTCAAACAGAACGCCTTCTGAAAAAGCATTATAACAAAACCTTCATGCAGAAACGAACCGAAGCCCGTATGTCTGCCGCCTGCATTTTACTTCAAGACGACAAAAAAGGCATTGCCGCTATTGCAGAAGAATTAGGCTACTCTTCTGCAGAACACTTTACCAATGCCTTTAAACACACTTTTAATACAACTCCTACAGAGTTCAGAAAATCAACGTAACGTTAAAGCTTGCTTTTTCTCAAACTGATTACCAAAATCGGAATTAAAATAATTTGCACAATGATACCCGGCACAGCATTTACAATTGCTCCTGCCAAAAATGCATCCAACCCGAATTGGGTGGTGTCAAGTCCCATACAGCAAAACATTACCACACCCCAGACAATACGTCCCAATATCATTGCACCAAGCAAAGATACATAAACATATATTTTTTTCTTGGGCAAAATACGATACAACCAGCCGGCCGCAAAACCATAAACCGCCAATTCAAACGCCATACAAAAAGCGGTGGGATACATGGGCGGCATGGTCAGGATAAACGAGCGCAAAAGAGGTGCTATCACTCCAACTGCCATTCCCCAAGGTGCACCGCAGAAAAACCCGCACAACAGCACCGGAATATGCATAGGACAAAGCATGGATCCGATTTGCGGAATCTGACCTGTCAGAAACGGCATAACAAAAGCCATGGCCAAAAACATGGAAGATAGTGTGAGATTCTTAATTTGATTTCTGTTTTTCATTCCTTGTTCCTTTCTCAAACAAAAAAGGCATACTTCATCCTCTTCTGAGGATAAACTACACCTTCCTGGTATTTTCTCAATTCTAAATTCTTAATGTAAAGTAAAAGCTTCTGCCTTGTAATTGTCCTTCTGGACAACATCCATATTATAACATCCGGCAAGGCATTCCGCAATCTCTATTTTATAATTTCCTTCATTTTACGAATTACATCTTCCACAATCTCCATCATAGATACATTGGAAATTCCTGCAACCAGGTTGTCACATTTGTTAATGGGCAACAGTATTCGTACCGCATCTGCCTGTCCTACTGCCACCGCCATTGCAGGAGTGATTTCCCCAAATAAAGAATCCGCAATTACAATCCCTATGGGGCCAACGATAATATCTGCTTTCTTACACGCCACCAACACCGGATTCTCCCCCGTAGCCGCCTGATTGGCACCGGCCTTTAACATGGTAGCTGTAGCTGTGGCATTGGTTCCGACCGCAACTATGCACATATCTAAGAAATTATCCTTTAAAGCCTTAATAAGCTGTGCGCCCAGTTGTCCCCCCTGGCCATCAATCACTAATACATTCACCTTTAATCTCCTCTTCATACAACTTCAACTACCGTTATTATGTACCCTTAATTTGCCGATACTCAAGCCTGCTCGCAGCATATCCGTTCATAGAGTCTTCGACCGTCTTCCCCCGCCATGGCACTGCATACTTCCACGCGCCTTACAACCACCGGAATCTGCACATGCGCCAAAGCATCCGACACCTCCAGATGCATGAGGTTTTGCAAGGTTTCAAAAGTCACCGGCACATTCAAATGCTCTTTTATGCATTCTTCCGTCAAATGCATGGTATCATCATGGTGTGCCACATAATAAATCAATCGCTTACAATCATCCTCCGATAAGAGCACTCCCTTTTTCAAAAGCCAAGGAAGCACCTCTGTCTCCACGATTTCCCTGCTTCGCACCGGGTGTCCGTAATAATGCATATCCGTATCATCGGGACGTTTTCCTTTTATTTGACAATCGGGCTTGCCCACATCATGCAAAAGAGCTCCCAGATACAGCATATCATCCTCCAGGTTCCGAGGCATCCCCACTACCGTATGCAAACTATGCATCCACAAATCATACTGATGTGCTTCGTTTTGCTGGTCATATTCAAACATCCTGCGCACCCTGGGAAACCATTCTGAGATTTCCTCCCGACATGCATTGACTGTTTCCACGTTTTCTGCTGTTTTTAATAGGGTTACCAACTCCGCAAATTGCAAATTCTGTATCTCCTTTTTCTGCGGAGCCCCCGGTGTCGGACTCCGCAATTCTACAATCTCATTAATTCCGTTCTAGGCCTGCAAGGTATAAATGAACTGACAAACCGCAGCAGACTCCGCTCCGTCAATGCCCCGGAATACAAAATCCAACACCTTGCGGTCTCTACAATTATAAAACCTTCCGTACACCTTTTGCAAGACTTCTTTGGACAAAGGAATGAGGACATCATAATATTCTTCCTCTCCCTGACTGCACAGCACTTCTTTGAATATCGTTGTATTGCCTGCTAAGATCTCAATACCCTTTCCGGCATCTGCATTTTTAAAGGTTACCAAAAGCTCCGTGCCTTCCGTATCTACTTCCATAGTATAAGAGAAACTTCCGCCTGCCTTCGCATAACGGTTTGTGCCTCCCTGAGTAGTACCAACCGAGCCTTCTCCATGCTCCGTCATATTGTGCAGAGGATCATTTTCATACTGACCATAACCGGGCTGTACGGTATCGATGCGATTGCGTTCTGCCTTTTTGTTACCTGCATCTGTAGCCGCAGTTTCTTTATCAATAAACTCAAAATAAATACCGTAACGTTCCTTATGCTGTGAAAAATGTGGCACATAGGTAAGTGTTGCATCGGTACCCTGCAATTCAAACTTAAGTTCCTTACCCTGACGTACCAAGTACTTTTCAATATTGGCAATATACTCTTCCACGGTTCCTTCTGAAACAACTACAAATTCCTTGCGGGAAGGTACATATTTACTCTCAATGATACGATTGCTTGGAATGGTTACATTTACACCGGTGGTGGAATCAATCATGTCCTTGGTACCAAGGAGCGCACTTAATACTACCGGACCATATTTAAAGGCATAGGTATTCTGACCATCCGGAAGATTATAAGCTACCACCTTCATAGGAAGTCTGACCTCTATCTCGGTACCTGCTGTAAAAGGACCTTCTACCACAGCATATCCTTTGCTGTTTCCTGCTCCAAGCACCACATCCTTGCCGGCGCCATTTTCTGCTGCATCCACGATTTCATACGGATGTCCGCAACCATTAATCACAATCTCCGCCTCATCCGCCAGCCAATAAGGCAAACGGAACAAAATCTTACCATCCACCGAATCACGAATAATAAATGTTACTTTATCGGATGCGGGCACATTTGCCTGCTGCTCAATTTCAACGCCTTTAAACATTACCTTAGAGGCCATATACTGATTCACAATCAAAGTATCATCTTTCTCAAAGTAAAAACTTTCCTGAAGCTTAGAGAAATTCTCCATACCCGTTCCGGTACAGCACCAGAACTTGTTGAAACGTTCTCCGTATACCTTATAATATCCACTGGCCATGGGTTGGAAATAAGTGGTCATACCATCTTCCGGATTCTGAGAAGAAAGGATGGAGTTAATAAAGGTGTTCTCATACCAGTCCGCATACTTTACATCTCCGGTAATCATGAAGAAGAGTTTGGTCATCTTCAGCATGTTATAAACATTACAAGTTTCACAGTTGCAATTGGTACGTTCCTTATTGAGAATATTATCCTCTCCGAAATGTTCCCACTCGCTGTTTCCACCGGTAATATAGGTGTGATTTTCCGTAACCAGATCCCAAAAATGAGCTGCATAATCAAAGAATTTCTCTTCTCCGGTTACCATATAGCGTTTCAACGCACCCACAAATTTAGGGATAGTCGTATTGGCATGATGATTGTTCAGAATATGATCACCTACGCCGGCCTTCAACACCTTTTCAAACAATTCCACCTGGTCAAACGCCTGTGCCGCCGCCAAATGCTCCGGCTTTCCGGTAATCAAATATACATCATACAGGCAATCGTTCATTCCGCCATATTCAATACCAAGTACCACTCTATGTAAAGCCTCATCCCAGCTGCTGGTTCTGCCATAGGTCCAGTCCGCCAAACGCGAAGTCACTTCTTTAGTGGTTTCTTTGACAGACTCGGCCAGTGCTCCGTCCACATCCATATTTACCACGGATACCAGACCTTCAAAAAGCTTGTGCATGGTGTACCAAGGCACCCAAGCCTGAGTAATGATATGAGTTTTATTCTCCTCCACATAATCAAACTGCAATTCCACATTATTTTTGTCCTGAATAATCGCGCCGAATAAAAATCCTGTATTCGCCGCATCCTGACATTCTTTCAAGCCTTCTGCCAGGCGCTTCAAAATCTGAAGCATCTCCTGTCTGTCCTCTTCCTTACAGTTGGCTGATTCACAACATCTGACACAGGCAGTCATATAATGCCCCAAACTATGTCCGCCGATAAGCATACTTTCCCAGCCGGGGTAACGCTCTGCACCACGCATATCCACACCTGCCGTTTCACGGAAACCGGCTAATAATTTATCTGTATCAAAGGCAGTTAAATATAATACTTCCTTTTCGAATGCATTTATTAAATAAGAGTCTTTCATAGTTACGTTTCGTAATGAAAATGCTTTGTTTTTTCTCATGCTCATGGTTTTGATTCCTTTCTTGGTCACAATGGTTTTTCGCAAGGTAGGGGATTTTTGCCCCTAAATATCCCCTACCTGCTTTCTTTACAACCATTATGACACGGAAAAACACAAATATAAATCTTGAAAGGTTGTAAAAGGTGTGAAAATGTTATATATTTAAAATGAAAGCCTGTATAAACCATATTGCGCAAACGCTCAAACAATCAAGGAGTTATCGTATGTTCTTAGTTTTTGACAGTAAAAACGGATTTGAATACAGATGGTGTGGAAAATTCACGCCTCCAAGCAATGAATGGATACATCTCACCCGTCAACTGGTAGATTATGAGTTAATGGTGGTGACAGAAGGTACTTTATATATCGCTGACCACGAGCAGGAGTATGCCATAAGCAAAGGGGAGTATTTGCTTATGCCCCCTACATCTCACCAACATGGCACCAAACAGGGAAGTTGCGAATTCTACTGGATGCACTTCAACTATCATGATGCTTTGCAGGATCACCTCCATCCGGACAGCCTGCAGGATTATCTGCCCGGCCATTTAGTACTTCCCATGCAAGGTATCCTTTCCTCCCCGGAACGTATTATTATTCTGATGAAACAATTACAGGACTCAGACCGCCGATATAAGGAAAATGCTCTGAATGATGCGCTTTGCAGTGCTGTTTTAGCAGAACTCAGTGCCCAAAGCAGACATTCCATCGTCAAAGAAACACAGTTGAAAGAGCAACTTTATAATGATATTCTGGATTATATTTCCTGGCATGCACAAAGCAATCTACGCGTATCGGAAGTCGCCTCCTATTTTGGCTATAACGAAAAATACCTGACCACTTTCTTTAAAAAGCACTCAGGCATCACTTTAAAACAACATATTCTGCAAACAAAGATGGAACTGGCCAAGTCTACTCTTTCAGAAACCACTCAGCCTGTTTCCCAGATTGCTTTCAGTCTGGGTTTTTCCGATGCCCACAATTTTTCCAATGCTTTTCATAAAATCACCGGTCTGTCTCCTTCAGATTATCGTGCCAGCTACAACAAACATAATGTTTTTCAAAAATAAAAATGCGCAGGTTGTGTCAGCACCACATACCTGCGCTGTATTATACTTCTTTACACCCTTGGCATCTACCCAAATTAACTCTGCCGCGACCGCCAAAAGATACAAACTCTGCCACTTCTTTTACCTCTCCGCAAAATTCACAGCGCACCCAGCGGTTTCCAAGAGCATCCAAAACCGGTCGCTCCTGTTGTCCCATATAATCCTGCACCGAAACCTTACGTGACTCATAATCATCATCCATGCCACTCACATGAACTCTTGTATCCTTAATTTCCCTGTTACTCCTTAACGTTTCAAACTGTCTGCGTAAGTATATTTTCTCCTCTTCTACCTGTTCTTTATACACTTCAAATGCCAGCTGCTTTTCTGCCAAAAACGCTGTATACTCCTCCTCAAAGCCACGAGTGGTCAGTTCTCCGTCCTCAAAGACCAAATCACTTACATGTGCCTCATAAGCAAACAACTTGGGATAATTCTCAGAAACCAGCTCCTGCCCATCCACCATGTATGAATTCAAATCCTCCCGATACTGCGTTACATGCTTACCATCATAACCAATAACAATCAAATCCTTCTTTGCAGACTCATTTAAACAAAATCTCTTTAAGAAATAGGTATGCTCTTCTGAAATAGTTTTGCCGGGTTGATCTGCCACCAGCCACACCACTTGTATACCTTCTTCCATATACTGTTCCCGAATCGTTTCCACATCCCTCACATTGGTGGTTTTGGTCCCTAATTCTATAGCCGTCCTGCTGCCGTCCTCCCATTCAAAAAGCAGATGACTGTAATGATGCTTTAGCACTTTCTTCTCCAAGTGAACCGGATAGTCACACGCTTTAAAATGTTCATATAGTGCAACACGCAATCCTCGAAATACTCCCGCATTCTTTTCGAATCGTAAATAATCACAATCCGCATTATCCCTGTGAGCGAAATACGGTTCTTTAATTTCACCGTGACAATACTTCAAAATCGGGCTCAAACATCCTTCATCCGGGCATCTGAGTTCTCCTGCATAACTGGCTTTTCGAATTTCTTTT
Organism: Acetatifactor sp.; assembly: GCA_045590095.1. Lineage (GTDB taxonomy): Bacteria > Bacillota > Clostridia > Lachnospirales > Lachnospiraceae > Acetatifactor. The sequence goes on from JAZNQI010000011.1 coordinate 34,860, forward strand.
TCCTGCAAATAGTCTTGAGCCACCTCACAGGCGACTAATCGGACTCCGTTCCAAATCGCATTTTCCATAAAATTCCACCTCACATCACATATTATAGCATAAAACGAGGCTACATCCAATCTACTCAAAACAATTCTTCTGTTCTCCATACCTTTTCAATAAACATATCCACACAAAAATGCGCGACCAAATTTTCAGTCGCGCATTTTAACCAATTCTTACTCCGTTGTACACGTGAGTCGCACCGTCGTTAATTTCTACGGTGACTAACATGGCATTAGTATAGGACACGGTACCTCCATGTACTGTTAAGCTTACGTTGTAATCGTATTACTGTCGGCATATCCTCGCTTTCCCCATAGGCATCTGACTTGGCGCTAACATTCGGCTCGATGTAGGGCTCGTGCTAAATATCAACGTTTCCATCAAAATGTTCTATGGCGAAACCTCAAACACACTTTCAGCTCCACCATTACCATTTCGGCATCACGGAACAGGGTTTGAATATCTCACAATACGCATTCGCTACCTGTAAGATAATATACCATATCACTATATACAGTTTAGTACCTAATTGCATATATTTCAATAGCAACTGCATAACACATCCAATATTCTTTCAAGAGGTTCTATGCGCTCGCAAACTGCCCTTTTCAATGTCTATCATTCCACTTTGGCTTTTGTGGCATTTCATGCGATATTTTGGCAACTCATACACTATTTCATATTGACAATCAGTAGAGAAAGAGTTATAACAAAAATAAAAGAACATAGGAGGCGCTTATGGAAAACAGAGGAAAAATTTGTGTTATTATGGCCAATATAATAGAAGATTTCCGTGATGAGTATGTAGTTGGTATTGAAAAACAAGCTAATCGTCTGGGCTACTCTACCTTTGTTTTCTCCATGCCCTTGTTGGACGAATTGCATACCAATAAAGAAGAAACCGTATTTGACCTGATTGATTTTTCGATCTATGACGGCGTCGTTTTCTTTGCGGATTCATTTTCTGCCCATAAGGGTTTGGGAACGCAAATAGAAAAAAGAATTCAGGAAAACTGCAAACAGCCGGTTATTGTTTTGGGAGAATCCCTTCTTTTTTCTGATACTTGTTCAGAGAATAACTGCATTTCCTGCGAAATGATTACCGATCATGTCATTGAAAAACACAATTGTGAATTATTATATTTCCTGGGCGGTCAGCCGGGGCAACCTTCCCAAAACGACATAGGCTTTATGAATTCCTTAAAGAAACACGGACTTCCCTGTACGGATGATAATATGATTTATGGCGGATATTGGTCAGAATGCGGTGAACATTTAGCCAAAAACATCGCCTATCACATTGTGGAGAAACCGGACGCAGTTATTTGTCAGGACGATACGGTTGCCTTCTTTTTTATAAAAGCGTTATCACAATACAGCCTACGCGTTCCTGAGGACATTATTGTTACCGGTTTGGGTACCCGCAATGATTCCCGCAACAATATCCTTTCCATTACCTCCGTTTCCGGCAACGCGGAATATACAGGGCGCAGAACCATGGCACGTCTCTATGCAATGATGACCGGTTCTGACGAGCCTCAAATCACACCCCCAAAAATCAGTGTTATAACCGGCATGAGCTGTGGTTGCGGTGACTGCAGACCTACGGATATCCGTCTGCAATTGGAAAGGCACGAAAAGCTAAGGATGCAGAAAATTTATTATCAAAACAGCCAGTTGGAGGAAAAGCTGATTACATGCACCGATTATAAGGAGCTTTTCCCTGTAATACTGCACTCTTCCTATTTAATTTCAGACAAAAACTTTTTAGCAGTTAATATAAAAATCGACAATTCTACTTCCCGTTGCATTTATTTGCGAAATCACATGTGGGATGATACTCCGATTTTGTTTCCTTCAACGGAACTCTTTCCTACGCATCTGGTAAAAGCCGGAGAACTTAACAATATACATATTTTACCCATTACATATAATGAAATTGTTTTGGGGCACATTCTGGTTGGATATAAAGAACCGCTTGTGTATAATAACTTTTTAAAGCAATATACCAAGCGTCTTGCTCTTGCTCTGTGGAATATACACAAGCATCCTTCTTACGAATACAGTGCTTTTAAGCTCCCTGACCCCAAGGTTGATGCACACACACCAATGGCACCCTCCACAAACAAAAACCTTGCAACTAACGATACCATATTAGTACAACGGGACAACACCTTACACAAGGTATCCGTGGAAAATATTCTGCTCTTTGAGACTGAAGGCAGAAAAACCATTGCCGTGTTAAAGAACGGACGCTATGAAGTCAAGAAAAATCTCAGCCAACTGGAAACAGCGTTGAAAGAACAGAACTTTTTGCGGGTTTCAAAATCCGCCCTGATAAATATGTCAAAAGTACTTAGCTTCACTCCTGACGAAGACCGTACTATTTGCGCTACACTTATCGGAAAGATTACAGTGCGTGTGTCACGAAAACACGCACCTGCTTTTAAAAATAAGCTCCATACGCTATAGACTTCTATAATGCTCAAACAAACCCAAAACTCCCGACGTTCAACACGCCGGGAGTTCATTTTTATTATAATGCTCTTTTTTTGTCTATAAAGTCTATTAACAACTTCGTAGTTTCCTCTACACCTAAGCAGTTACTGTTAATGGAAATATCATAGTTTCTGGAATCTCCCCACTTACCTTCACAATAACTGTTATGATAGCGTTTTCTCTTGGTATCCTTTTCTTGGCACAGTCGTTCTGCATTGCCTTCCGATAATTTATATAATTCCTTTATACGTTCAATCTTTTTTGCCTTATCACCCAAAACAAAAATAGATATCATGCAATCATACTCTTTCAATACATGCTCGCTACATCTTCCCACAACAACAAAGGAATCTCCCTTTTTTGCCTTTTTCTGAAGGTAATCAAATTGCATCAAATACACATTCTCCTCCGGAGAGCTGCTAAACCCTTTTACCTTTCTTGAAAAAAGAACACTCTTATGTTTTTCATCCAGATGTTTCAGTTTCGAAACATCCAGTCCCTTTTCCGCTGCGATTTCATCCAAAAGATTATGGTCTAACAACGGAATCTCATAATGTTTTGCCAAAAGCTCTGCAATCTCATGTCCGCCACTTCCAAATTCGCGTCCTACGGAAATAATCAATTGTTCTTTCATCGCATCTTCCTCCTATATATATCTCACCGTAATTACTAACATTGAAATCAGTATTACAATAATCGTTGCCGGAACCATCTTCTTACAATACTGGCCCCATTTAATAATATATCCTTCTCTTGACGCTGTCGCAATTCCAACAACATTTGCCGACGCACCGATAGGAGTTGCACTTCCGCCAATGTCCGTTCCCATAGCCAATGTCCATGCCAGTGTTGACAAATCCACTCCGTATGTAACTGACAAACTTTTGATAATCGGAATCATTGTTGTAGCAAAAGGAATATTATCCACAAAAGCACTGGCAATAGCGGATAACCAAATAATAATGGCAATCATCAGCACAACATTACCACCACTGATTTTACCTATAAACGCTGCCATAATCTCCAAAATACCGGTCTGCTCCAAACCTCCGATAACTACAAACAGACCCATAAAGAAGATAAGTGTCTTGTAATCTACTTTCTTTAAGATTGTCCAGGCATGCTTACCTGCCGCAATCAATGTAACCACTGCTACCAGCACTCCGATTGTAGAAACCGTAAGCCCTGTCGCTCCATGTGTAACCAACAGAACAATCGCCACCAGAAAGATAAGACTACTTACCACAAATCCCTTTTTATCCGTAATTGTCGATTCAGGTGAAGGTAATTTATCATAATCAATTTCCTTTCCTGCACTCGCCAACAACTCTTTTCTGAAAATCAGATAGAAATAAAGGAATACTGCCAAAAGCGAAATTGCAGTAATGACACCGGTATTCAGAATAAAGTCTGTAAAAGAATATCCCAAACTGGTTCCGATAATAATATTTGGCGGGTCTCCGCACATGGTTGCCGCACCTCCCAAATTAGCACAGAAAATCTCTGCCAAAATCATGGGCACCGGATTAAATTTCAATAGTTGAGCCAATTCTATAGTAACTGCCGCTAAAAACAGAATAACTGTAATACTGTCAATAAACATGGCAAGTACCGTAGATAACAGCATGAATGTCACAAAAAGCGGAATCACTTTGTAATGTACCATTTTAGCAATTCTCATACACAACCAACGGAAGAAACCGACTCTGGCCATTCCTTCCACCATAACCATCATTCCAAAAATAAATGTAATGGTTTCCCAGTTAATACCCGAGCTGCTTTCGACGGCATCTCCGGCATTATACCAAAAGCCCGTATGCAAAAAGCTTTGTAAATTCAACGTTTCCATAATTGCAGGAACACTACGCATTCCCACACCAAATACCAAGATAAGTGTAATGACGGCACACACACTTGAAATAATATGTCTTTCAAAAATCTCCGTCACAATCAAAATAAACATTCCAACGAAAATGACTACAGCAAAAATCTGTGCCAACATATAATCCCTTCTTTCTACTCATTCTCCTCCGGCACTTCAATTGCAGTGTCTTGTTCTTCTATAGGAACTAAATCCATTTCCAAATAGTCTTTTGTCTCCAACGGCAAATCTTTTTTCGCCAAGCGCCGTCTGGAGTCTTTGCTTACCAATGAATATATGCACGCCAAAGTAGGTGCACCGAGAATCATTCCCGGCACTCCCATCAAACCGCCACCGATTAAGATGGCAATTAAAATCCACATGCTGGAAAGTTTCAAACTCTCACCCAAAATCAACGGACCGATAACATTGCCGTCCAGCTGTTGTAAAATCAACACAAAAATAGCGAAAATCAATCCCTGTTTGGGATCCGTAACCAGTAGCAATAATACGCTGGGAATCGCTCCGATAAAAGGACCAAAGTAAGGAATTACATTGGTGACTCCTACAATTAAACTGATTAATACACTATATTCAAATCCGGCAATCACCATGAAGATATAGCAAAGCAAACCAATAATGATAGAATCTGCAATTTTACCACTTATAAAACCACCAAATACTTTATCTACATGTCTCGTTCCGGCAATCAATCTGTTTGCATTCTTTTTGCTAAAATAGGAATAAACCAGTTTTTTGGCATAGGAAACCAAGTTCTCTTTTTCGCACAACACATAAACAGAGATGATAATTGCAATACCGGTATTCAGCAGTGCTCTTATCACTCCCATGACACCACTGGTAATTCCTTTTACAATTTTATCCATGTTAGGCAAAACAACTGTATTCACATAGTTCATAAGCTGTTCATACATGTTATCCAGTCCATTTTGTATGCCTTCACTTAAGGCTCCGTCTTTTGCCATGAAATTGGTTACCCAAGCTTCCACCTCACTGTAATAAGTCGGTACATTTCCCACAATAGTCGCTATAGATTCATATACCTGCGGAATAACTACGTACAAACTTCCTATTACTGCAAGCAGGAACAGAAGCATTGTAGAAATCACACTTAAAGTTCTGGCAAGTCTTTTTTGCTTCTTTTCCTTATTCTCTTTTTTGCTTTTACCGTATATCTTCTTTGACAGCGGTAAAAACATTTTATTTTCAAAATACCTCAAAACGGGGTTCAGCAAATATGCCAAGATAAATCCCCAAATAATCGGCATAAAAGTTCTTTTTAGGGTTGTTAGGAAACCTTGGTATTTTGCACTTTCTGCGAGTAGACTGTTAAATAAAATAGACAGTAATACTACAATCAATGCCAAAACAGCTATGCCAATGTATTTTTTCTCAATTTTCCACTTCATTCTCTGCGCTTTCCTTTCCGGTTCTTCCAAACAGTATACAATTATTTATGTCTGTCAGGCAAAACATTCTCTTTTCTTTCCGTCTGATTTATGAACAAAATTTGCAATACGTTTTCCTGCTTCATCACTCAAAAAAACAGCCATTACCCAAAGCAAAAATGGCCCTCCGGATTCTTTTAAAAATAAATCCGCCAAAATTAGGTTCCATGATATTGCTTCCCTGCCTTGCCTTTCACTCCACCTTGTCTCTGACACCACACCGGCATTTCTTATCTGCAACATTTTAGGAGTACATATCTGTTGCTCCCACACAGATGTGCCTATTGACAAAATAACCGGTTGCATATCTTCGCTTGGCATGTATGAAAACAAGGAATCTGTTTTGACTTGGTCAAAACACATTCCTGTTATCATCACAAACAACGCTATTAAAATACATCCAAAGCTACATTTTTTCGCGTTCAAAAATTTCATAACGCTATCCGCCTTCATAATAATCGCAAACTCCGCATAAGCAGATGTAATTGCACTTAATGAATTAATTCCGCCAAAACTTCCTTGGCATATTCCAACTGATTATCGAACTGTTCCTCACCGTAATATGCCTCTGCATCAAATTCGCATACCAAGTCCGGTTCGATGCCTGTTCCGTGAATATTAATGCCTTTCGGCGAATAATAACTGCTTACCGTTACCTTTATTGCCGTGCCATCGTCCAAACTAATAATCTGTTGAACGATTCCCTTGCCGTATGTGGTGGTTCCCACCAAAGTCCCCAGTTCATAGTCCTTAATCGCACCGGCCAATACTTCAGATGCACTTGCGGAATTGCCGTCTATTAATACTACCATGGGCAACTTAAATTCATGCTTACCGTTGCAAGTAAACTCCTGACGGTCACCGTATTTATCCTCGGTATATACAACCAAACCTTTGGGCAATAACATTCTGGCAATGTCGACTACTGCAGATAAACTTCCGCCCGGATTTGCACGCAAATCTAAAATAAGACCTTTCATTCCGGAAGCCTCTGCAGTTTCCAATGCTTCTGCAAACTGCTCTACTGTTGTATCTGCAAACTCTGTAATCTGAATATAAGCCATGCCGTTTTCGAACATTTCGCTTTCTACAGAAGGTGTTTCTACCAATCTGCGTTCTACATCAATATATAAATAATCTGATTCACCACTTCTTACGATAGTCAGAGTAACCTTTGTTCCCTCTTCACCTTTGATAAGTGCTACTACGTTATTAATGTCTTTTCCGTGTGTTGACACACCATCTACTTCGTAAATAATATCATCCGGGCGAAGACCGCCCTCTTCTGCCGGAGCTCCTTCTATAGGAGAAATAATCTTTGGATATCCGGTTACTGTATCCAACCCTACGTATGCACCGATTCCATAATAAATTCCGGAAGTTTGCTCCAGAAGTGCTTCCAGCTCTGCCTCAGTATAATATACAGAATACGGATCCCCCAAGGAATCTAACATCCCCTTGTACATGCCGTCCTGCATAGCAGCCTGATCTATATCGTCCTTATAGTAATACTCATAAATAAGCTCTTCCAGCATTTCTACCTTATCTGCCATCTCATCGTCATACACTGAAACAACTTCAACGGTCTGCTTGGTTTCTTTCTTTTCCTTTTCTTCTTTTACTTCTTTGGTATCCTTGGGCGCTAAGGTTGCATAGAGCATTGCCGCAAGAAGCAGACTGACCACTGAGCCTGCCAAAACACCCAAAAAGAATCCACCCCAACCCTTTTTTTCTTTCTGTCGGGGATTCATACTATTAAAATCCATTTCCATGGCCTCCGTTATTTTTTCAAATAATTCCACGGTGATACATACTCACCATTTAATCGAACCGAAAAATGTAAGTGATTTCCGGTAGAACGTCCCGTAGAACCAACACCTGCTATGTGTTGTCCTTTCAATACAACATCATTCTTAGAAACATATAATTTAGATGCATGCATATAAATTGTATACAAACCGCTTCCGTGATCAATCATAATATAATTACCCATAGAAGAACTATAGGTCGCCGCTACCACTTTTCCATCATAAGCGGCATATATTTTTGTTCCTTTGGGTGCGGCAAAATCAACACCATTATGAAATTGGGGAACATTCAAAATCGGATGTATACGCTGTCCGTAATCATCTGACACTCTGGTATAGGACTCTAACGGAAAGGCAAATACACCGCCGTCATAAATAATTCCGTCACCATCAATTAATTTTTTCTTTTCTTCTTCAATTGCCTTTTCCAAAGCCTTTATCAATTCCGTCTGCTCTGCAATCTCCGCTTCGTATTCAGCAATTGCCTGTTCTTTATCTTTAATACTGGTTTCATATGCCAATATTTCCTGAGACTTGGTTTCAATCAAAGTCTCTGTGGCCGCCATCTCATTTTCTACACATACTTTCATGGCATCCAAGTAATCCTTTTCTGCCTGTAACTGACGTTCACATAAGTCAATGTATTCTTTATTGGCAATATATTCGTCCAAACGTGCCTGATCGTACACCATTATGGCATCTACGTACGTTAGCCGATTCAACAAATCACCCGGATTGCTTGCTTGCAAAAGTATCTGCGCATAATTATCAGTACCCTTTTCGTACACATACTTAATGCGATTACTCATAGCCTCATATTGCTCTGCTTCAACAGCTTTGGCCTGCTCTAATTGTTCCTGTGTATTCTCTATATCAATCTCTTTTTGAGCAATCTGGGTTTCCAAATTTGCGATTTTCTGCTCAATAGCAAGCAATGCTGAATCCAATGCTTCCACATAGTTTTTCAGGTTGACCTTTTCACTCTCCAAAGCATCTACCAAACCCTGAATATCGGAAAGCGAGTCTTGCAGTCCTTCTATTTCATCTTCTGCCTGTTCTATCTGTTCCTCCAGTTGCTGAAGTTCCGGGGAAGTTAACTCTTTTCCCTTCTTAGCATACGCTGAATCGGACGAACTAATCACAAACGCAAAACATAGTAATAAACTTGTAATTTGAATTGTTTTCTTCATATATTTTCTCTTACTCGCAATTGTTCTTTATACATTGATATGTTTTCTTACAGTGATTACACTTCCAAAGAAGCCGATACCTACACCGACCAAAAGAGAAACCGGCAATAAGAAATCATAAATAGTTTCTGCTGATAAGAATTCCAACAACTTGCTCAGTGTAGTGAATTTCTCCATCACAAACGTCAATACTGTATTATATATGCTGTAAATGATTAACAGCGGAATCGCCGCCCCAATTAATCCAATCAGCATACCTTCAATCACAAACGGTGCTCTTACCAAATAGTCCGTTGCACCAATATATTTCATAATATTGATTTCTGCACGACGCACGGAAATACCTACAGTAACGGTATTACTGATTAAGAATACAGATACTGCCAACAAAATAAGAATAATACCGATAGATACATAACTAATCAGCAAATTCACTCCCGATAAGGTATTTGCAACTGTGTCAAAATTCACATGACGGACTCCGGGAATGGATTCAATATACGTGACCAATTGATCCTGTTTCGATACATCTTTCAAATATACTTCATAGTTGAAGGAATCCGCCAAGGGATTTGTGGGATATCCTGCTAAAAATTCATCTTTCTGATCCCCAAAATACTCCTCCTGATACCACTGCCAAGCCTCTTCTGCCGAAACAAATCTGATATGATCTACTTCTTCCGTTCTGGCAGTAATTAATCTTCCGATTTCCTCCACGCGGCTTTGGGCAATTCCTTCATCAAAGAATACAGTAACTGACACATCTTTTTGCATGGTCTTTACCATATGTTGGAAATTTGCCACTACTGCATAAAAAATACCAAACATAAACAAGCAGGCTGCGATGGTGGCTATAGATGCCAGTGTATACCACTTATTTCTGAACAAATTAACTACACCTTGCTTGATTGTATAAAAAAATGTCCTAATCTTCATCTATGTAGCTACCCTCCTGTTCATCGCTGATAATGACGCCCTGTCTCATAGTCACTACTCGCTTTTGCATGGCATTCACTATTTCCCTGTTATGTGTAACTACAACAACTGTTGTACCTGCTTCATTAATCTCTTCCAACAACTTCATAATTTCCCATGAATTCTTAGGGTCCAGATTTCCGGTCGGCTCATCTGCAAGCAAAATAGAAGGATTGTTTACCAACGCACGCGCCAATGCAACCCTCTGCTGTTCTCCTCCGGATAATTGTTTTGTTTTTGCTTTATATTTGCCTGCAAGCCCTACTGTAGCCAAAATAGTCGGAACATTTCTGCGAATCTCACTTGCCGGCGTCTCGATGACTCTTTGAGCAAATGCTACATTTTCATATACGTTTCTATCATTCAACAAGCGGAAATCCTGAAATACCACTCCGATTTGGCGACGATATTTGGGAATCTCTCTGCGCTTCAGCTTACCTAAATCCTGACCCATCACCCATACTCGTCCCTTGGTAGCGGTCAATTCACGTAAGAGCATCTTAATTAATGTCGACTTTCCGGAACCGCTGTCACCAACAATAAATACAAATTCTCCCTTTTTAATACTCAAATTCATATTTTTCACGGCCGGAACACCTGTGGAATAAGACTTACTTACATCATCCAAATAAATAAGTCCCTTCTCCTCTATCATCTCTATCTGCTGTTTCCTTAATAAATCTTTCCTTTTCATGTACATCTCCAACAGTCCGGCTTAATACTCCAGACTCTCCATGTATTTCATATATTTTACAACCATCAGCGCAATCTTAAAGGTAATTGCATCCTCAAAGACACGCAAATCCAACCCTGTACTCTTCTGCAACTTATCCAATCTGTACACCAGGGTATTTCTGTGAATAAACAACTGTCTGGATGTTTCCGAAACATTCAAACTGTTTTCAAAAAACTTATAAATGGTAGTCAATGTTTCTTCATCGAAATCATCAGGGCTTCTGCCGTCAAAAATCTCTCGAATAAACATTTTGCAAAGAGGAATTGGTAACTGATATATAATTCGACCGATTCCCAACTCACTGTATGCCACCACATCTCTTGTATCAAAGAAAATCTTTCCTACATCCATGGCCATACGTGCCTCTTTATAGGAACGGCTGACCTCTTTAATCTCATGCACTATTGTACCGTAGGAAATATGTACATTCTTCAAGCCATCTTTTTGCAATTGAGCAATCAAACCTTTGGCAAACTTCTCAATTTCCTTATTGGTCTCAGACTCTGCCAGATCCTTCACCACAATCACGTTGCGCTCATCCACTGCGGTAATAAAATCCTTACTGTTGCTTCCGCAATAGCTACGAGATAATTCCAAAATATTGTTATCTTTGTTATTATCCGCTTCCACAATCATAACCACTCGGGGTACATCTGTCTGCACGTGAAGCTTCTTAGCGCGGCTATAAATATCAATTAAGAGCAAATTATCCAACAAGAGATTTTTAATAAAATTATCCTTATCAAAACGTTCCTTATATGCTACCAGCAGATTCTGCAACTGAAACGCAATCATTTTGCCAATGGTATACACACTTTCCCCAACACCTGATACCACTAACACATACTCCAATTGCTGTTCATCATACACTTTAAAAAACTGATGACCTTGTATCTCCTGAGAATCTGCAGGGGATTTGGCAAACTCAATCGCCGCCTTGGGATTGATAGGCATATCCGTAGTTGATGCCATCACTTTTCCCTCTGTATCAAATACACAAATATCCACTCTTGCGATTCCGCGCAGTCCATCTATTGTATTTTGTAAAATCTGGTTTGATATCATATGTAAACACTCCTTTTGTAAAAAGAATCTTTACTACAAATGTACAAAAAAATCAACAAAAAATCAATAGTTTTTTATGCATTTTTCATATTAAATTCGCACATCCATGTTTGCACCTACGGAAGGGTTTACGCTGCGTTCCATGGCTGCCGCATCAATCATTTCTACCATCCCCTCACCAAGTGTTTCCCCTAAATCCAATGTTTTGTCCAGCATAGCGGTTCCTACCTTTGCCTGAAGATCCACTGTTGCAAGTGCCATTGATAATCCTGCAATATCCATACTCTTCTCCTTTCTTTGCGCCTAGCGCCTGCGAATTACTTTTTCTGTAATTTCTATTTTCCCCGCCTTTAATAAGTTTCCTACTGCCCTTTTAAACTCATTCTTACTCATACCGGTTTCTCTTTTAATAATTTCCGGTGAAACTTTATCGTTAAACGGCAACACCCCGTCATAACTGTCAATAATAGACAAAATCTCCGCTGCATCCTGTTCTATCTGCAAATACGCCTTATCACGAATGCTCAAATTTAATCGTCCGTCGGCTTTCACCTCTGTTACTCTGGCAATTACATCCTGACCCACACGTACCTCGCCGTACAGCTCCTTTTTAGGAATCAATGCGGAATAAATATTATCTACAGCCACAAAAGCCCCGAAATCATCACTGATGGTGTATACACGGCCACGCACCTTATCATCCTTTTTGTAGGGACTGTTTGCCTTTAAATTCTGATATACATTCATGGTAGCGCAAAGTCTCTCACTCTTATCGATATAAAGAGACACCAACACATTATCCCCCGGCTGTAAACGTACCAATTGCTGTTTAAACGGAATCAATAAATCCTTTTCCAAGCCCCAATCCAAAAATGCACCGAATTTACTTACCTGAGACACTGTTAATTCCGCTACTTCTCCCATAACAAGCTTGGGCATATTAGTAGTAGCAATCATACGGTCTTTGGAATCACGATATATAAAGACCTCCAACTCATCTCCTACTTTTGCATCTTCGGGTACTTGTTTTACCGGCAAAAGCACTCTGTCCTCCGCCTCTTCCTTGGAAGCCGCTAAATATACACCGAATTCCACTTTCTTCACAATTACTAATTTCTGTTTCTCACCTAACTTAATCATTTACTGCTATGCCTTTCTGAATTCAACATTCACATATACGCTTGCATCCTCGCCTCGCAAAGAAATCATAACTAAATCACCATCTTCTGCCACGTACGGAATCAAAACATCATTCAAATGTGCCTGTTTCTTATACTCAACCCTTATCTGCCCTATCTCAAAATTCTCCGGCAAATAATTCAACACCATACTCACATACTGAGTATTATTTACATGATTATTACTGTCCAAATGCTGCCTTTGTACCATAATGGGCGCCAGACAATTCCCGCCTTCCGCTACGGCAATCTTCCTTCCGGCATATTCCATGTCCAAACGCGGTTCCACCGTATATTTCTCCAACATATCCTCCGGCGGCACTACCGGTTTCATGGTATCAAATCGAAGTAACGTCCACACGGAATTGGCCTGCGCCAACATCTCTCCTGTTTTTGTCTTCATAAAGAAATTACGAAATCCCATGAACCCCTTGAAATCATAAGGCAAAGTACCGGTTTCCACTTCTTCTCCAAGCTTCGGATAACGATAAACTTCAATCTGCCACGATACCAAGACCCATACCATATTCCGGGGCACTAAATAAGAAAAACCTACGCCCAAGTCTTCCGACTGAAATGTGGACGCATCCTGAAAATAATTCATTAGTGCTTCCGGGCGTAATTGACATTGACCGTCACATTCACTATATCTGATTTTACTGTCAAAACTATACATGTCCGTTCCTTCTTTAACCTTACTTTTAACAAATATATCTTCCCACAAAAGGAATTCTTCTGAGTATTGCGGAAATCAACAGGCATGCCGCAAAACACGCAATCGCATATACGGGGATTCCCACAATATTAGGCATCATCTTACTGTGAAAACCGAAGCACATAGTAAATTCCATGACTCCGATGTGCATCAGGTATACGCCCAATGTACCGGCCGAAAGCTCCGATATCACCTTGCCCATAGCCCCTCCCTTGTATGTTATCTTGTTTTTACAAATCAAAAACAGAGAAGTCGCTATAATAAAGGTAAATACTCCAAAACTATCATAAATGACAGGTGCCGTTAATCCTGCTTTCCTGGTAAGCACACAGCCCAAAACCATGTTTAACACCACTGCAGGTACCGCTCCTGCCAAAATCCGTTTACGCCATTTGGCACCGATTCCCACATGCGCCAGATAATAGCCCCAAACAAAATAACCCACATATCCGCAAACCAATTCCACCTTGGTCAAATCCAAAATACTATGAATTTCATCCGAAACAGTCAGTGTTCGCAGTGTTTCTACGCCTACCTGTAACAATAAAAACATCACGATAAAATACTTTACGTCTTTTTTCTCAGCACGTTCCAACCACCCTTTTAAGATTGGCAGTAAAACATACACCCCGATAATCATGGGCAAAAACCACAAATGATAACGGCCGCTTATTATTTCACGCAAAATCTCTTTGACGCTCATTGACTTTATACCATACAACCATATACAATCGAACAATCCGTACACACAGCACCAAACCGCATATATAGCCACCAGTCTGAAGATATTATGCGTATACAAGCGTTTCACATCTACTTTATAGTCAGGGTTCAAAAAAACCGCTCCGCTTATCATCATAAAAATCGGCACTCCGAACCGAAATACCGCATCATAAGAATTTGCAATAAGCCACTCTGTGCTGTTAATATCCAGGGTATACCAAAACTGTGCCGCACTGTGCAACATTACTACACTGAATGCCGCAAAAATACGTAACACATCCAAATATGCCATTCTGTTTGAGGCTTTTGCATCCTTCACCGCACAATCTCCTTATTGTATCGTATTCTATTATAATTATCGCACACACGGGAAGTGATGTCAAATTGAGAAAACTTAAGAAATGCTAAATTTGCATTCCTTAAGTTTCTATTAAGATTCCTGTAGTGCCGTTGTCAGACAACTGCATTTATTATACAATAATGTAGGACTATTATGTGTTGGGGATTATTTATGAAACATATGAAAAAAGGACTTCGAATTTTTTTGATTTTATTTGCAATTATATGCCTGATTGCAGCATGTTTTTTAACTGTTAAATACTTTCTGCAGGACAAACAGACCGAGGACGAATTAGACAAGTATCGTAGTGAAGCACAGGAAGCACCTTCCTTGCAACCTACGGCAGAACCCATACCGGAAGAGACTTTTGTTGTTCCTTCTGAAGAGACCGCTGTCCCGGACACTTCGCCCGAGGCAACTCCTTTACCCACTAACACACCGGCCCCCACTCCGGCTCCTGTTTCCAATCCTTATGCGGAAGCCTACCTTGCCAATAGCGACACAGCCGGATGGTTGGTGATACCCGGTACTAATATTGATTATCCGGTCATGTGGACACCGGAGGATGAAAACTATTATCTATACCGGGATTTTGACGGTTCCGAAAATGCCAACGGTTGTCTGATTTTGGATACGGACAGTTCCCCGGATCCCGTTACCACCAATTTGATTATTCACGGACACAATATGAAATCAGGTGCTATGTTTGGAAATTTAACCGATTATGAAGACGAAGAATATTTCCGGGCACATCAACAAATCATATTACATACCAAAACCTGCCAAAGAAATTACGAGGTAATCGCCGTATTTCGTTCACAGGTGTACAAAAAAACTGACAATGTATTTAAGTTTTACAAATTCTTTCAGGCAAATACACAGGAGGAGTTTGATGACTTTTACAATAATATAAAAGCACTTTCCTTATATGACACCGGTGTCAGCGCAAAGTTCGGTGATCGATTTATCACCCTTTCCACATGTGCTTATCATGTGGAAAACGGCCGCTTCGTAGTAGTGGCAAAAGAAACAGAACCCGGCAACACCTACCTGCCCATTGAAAATTAGTGCAATATATTGCACTCAATATAAAAAACAAGGAGGATATTTCTTATGAAACGATTCAAAAAAACAATCGCACTCCTCGCAGCCGCTTTATGCTGTATCATTCCTTTCTGGAATACATCCCTTACAGCAAACGCCGAGGGTGCCACCACTTACTACCTGAAATATGTAGACGCTTCCGGAGAGTGGCGTTTCCAGAAAGGTACCTGGGAAGAGAACGGATACCACAGAGAACTCTATTATATGCAACAGGATATTAAAGATGGGGATTTGATAGTCATTGATGGTTATCAGCCGCTTAATCTGACCGTAGATGTACGTTTAAACAACCTGACCGTAGTACACGGCAGCGATATCGTCGTTACTGCCAAGTCTATCGACAATGTTTTTGTCATTAACGGTAGCACCTGTTCTGTTAACGGCAATGTAACCAACGCTGATGTATATGCAAATTCCGTTGCAAACTTTAACAACAATGTAGGCACTTTGAGAGTTTTGGAAGAAAAAGAAAACATTCTTCACGCAACTGTGGCAGTTGTGGGAACTGTTGATAAACTTTATGCGGGCGGCAAAGACTACAAGCATTATGAATTTTACAATTTCGAAGCAAATTCACTCCGCATTGTAGACGGTGCATTAAAGACAGATGTTTCCAAATACAGCCCAACACCTTCTGCAAATACACCTTCCGCCCCCTCCGGCAACACAGGTGGCGGCAACGCCGAATATGACGATGTTCCCAAAACCGGGGATGCACGTTTCAATCCTTTGTGGTTAATAGGCATGGCTGCTGTGTGTATGGTTGGCGCTTACAAATTGAGAGAAGAGTAAAGTTTAGAAAATAAAGAGCATAGACAACAAAAAACCTCAGTGAATTTCCACTGAGGTTTTTTAGCAGCGCTACAAGGATTCGAACCTTGAAATGACGGAGTCAGAGTCCGTTGCCTTACCGTTTGGCGATAGCGCTATTTCTTGACTACTTGATGAATTATACACGATTGCTATCCGTTTGACAAGACCTTTTTTTAAATTTTTTACAAAATTGCTACAATACCTAAAAACGAGGCTGTCTGCTCTTTTCAGAACATTCACAGCCTCGCTTACTTTTTACAATATTTCAACACTTTTCGTGCTTGGAATTTCGCGATTCCCTTACACTTCAAACAGCAAATCACCATAAGAAGGCATGGGCCATACTTCCTTCGCCACAAGCATTTCCAGCTTGTCCACAGGAGCACGAAGGGCATTCATGGCAGGTGTTACGCTGTCCTTGTAGTAGAATGCTCTTTCCTTAGGACAGACCATGCTTTTTGCAGTTGCTTCCGCCTGTTCCAGGGCATCCAAAGCACTCTTAGTCTCTGCCAATTTTTCAGATACTTCTTTCAAAAGCGCCATCTGTACTGTTGCATCTGCCCCTGCTTCCTTTACTGCGATCACGGTATCAGCCAAAATCTTGGTATACTTCACTACCGCAGGCAAAATCTGTTTTCTGGTCATGTCAATCATGGTCAGAGCTTCAATATTGATGGTCTTTGCGTAGGTATCGTAAAGAACCTCTTTTCTTGCCTCCAACTCTGATTTGGTAAAGATATGGAACTTTTCAAACAACGCAATGGACTTCTCTGTGGTCAAAGTTTCCACGGTTTCTACCATGGAACCGATATTGGGAAGACCGCGTCTGGCAGCTTCTTCTACCCACTCCTGCGAATAGCCGTTACCGTTGAAAATGATTCTCTGATGCTCGGTCATATATTTCTTCAGCAGGTCATGAACCGCCATTTCAAAGTTGTCAGCCTTTTCCAAAATATCAGCAGCTTCGCAGAATGCTTCTGCCACAATTGCGTTTAAAGTAGTATTAGGGCTTCCGATAGAATCGGAGGAACCTACACTTCTGAACTCGAATTTGTTACCGGTAAAAGCAAAAGGTGATGTACGATTTCTGTCCGTTGCGTCTTTCTGTACTTCCGGCAAAGTGGATACGCCGGTTTCCAGCTTTCCGCCTTCCGCACAATGGGTAGCCGCACCGGTTTCAACCAGCTGACTTACCACATCTTCCAACTGTTCACCAAGGAAAATGGAAATAATAGCCGGCGGTGCTTCATCTCCGCCCAAACGATGGTCATTACCTACATTGGCTGCGCTTTGACGAAGTAAGTCCGCATGACGGTCCACCGCACGCATAATACATGCTAAAATAAACAAAAATTGTACATTTTCATTAGGTGTATCGCCGGGTTCCAACAGATTCACACCGTTATCCGTACAAAGGGACCAGTTATCATGCTTACCGGAACCATTCACACCTGCAAAGGGCTTTTCATGAAGCAGGCATGTCAGTCCATGGCGTCCTGCCACTCTTTTCATGGTCTCCATAACCAACTGATTGTGATCCGCCGCAATATTGGCAGTTTCATAAATAGGCGCCAACTCATGCTGAGCCGGGGCAGCCTCATTATGCTGCGTCTTTGCAGTCACACCCAATTTCCAAAGTTCAATGTTAATATCCTTCATATATGCGCCCACACGTTCACGGATGGTACCGAAATAGTGGTCATCCATCTCCTGTCCTTTAGGTGCCGGGGCGCCGAAAAGAGTACGGCCTGCAAAAATCAGGTCTTTCCTCTGCAAATACTTCTGTCTGTCCACCAGGAAATATTCCTGCTCAGCACCTACACTGGGAATAACCTTGGTAGCATCGGTATTACCGAATAATCTCACAATACGAAGGGCCTGTTCGCTTACCGCTTCCATGGAACGAAGAAGAGGTGTCTTGGTATCCAGCGCCTCCCCCTTATAAGAACAAAAAGCAGTAGGAATACAGAGGGTCATGCCGGTAGCGCCTTCTTTCAAGAAAGCCGGTGAAGTCAAATCCCAAGTGGTATAGCCTCTTGCTTCAAAAGTCGCACGCAAACCGCCGGAAGGGAAAGAAGAAGCATCCGGCTCACCTTTAATTAATTCCTTGCCGGAAAAGTCCATAATCATACGACCATCCTCATCCGGATGGGTCACAAATGCATCATGCTTCTCTGCCGTAATACCGGTCAGCGGCTGGAACCAATGTGTATAGTGAGTGGCACCGTTTTCAATAGCCCAATCCTTCATGGCCTTTGCCACTACATCAGCAGTCTCCGGGGAAAGCTCTCCGCCTTGTTCCATAACCTGCTGCACTTCTTTGTACACGCCCTTAGGAAGACGTTCCTTCATTTTTCTATAAGTAAATACTCTTGAGCCAAAAAGCTCTTCTACATTAATCAGCTCGCTCATGTTTTCCTTTCCGTACTGTTTTTGGGTACTGTTCTAAATTTCATAGCACCTATTGTACAATAAGGATTGGCAATGGTCAATAAATAATTCGTTGAACAAATGGTCATTTTATAGTATAGTTATTTTTAGTTATTGTAGGAGGCAGGCATATGAACTTGGATTTGTTTAAAGATAAAAAGAAAACCAAAGAATTCATCATAGAGATTTTGTGCACTGTTTGCCTTGTTTTCACCCTGCAACTTCTGATAAGCATGCTAAACGCTACTTATCAATCGCACAAAAGTATATATGCTGCAAAAGCATTTTTTGCATTCGCTGTTTATCTGCTGTTCATCCAGCGTCCTCATATATTGAATTATCAAACAGCAATAGCAACTCTTCTATATATTCCTATTGGATATGCTTATCGTTCGCGTTTTATTGAATCGCCCAACTTGTTTAACCGAGATAAGGTTGTTGTTTGGATTGTATATATCCTACTTATCATTATTGTAGATATGTATGTTTACGGAAAAGTGAATTCTCTCCAGAAAATGAACAAACCGCTTCTGTTCCTTTATGGATTTATGACCCTTTCCATGATGTTCTACCGAAATACCAGCACCATGCCACTCTTACTTTTACTCATGTTCGTGGTTTATCTGATTCCGTTAAGCAATGCAAAATGGAACAGAGTTTTTAATCAATTGGGAAATGCCTGGATTATCAGCTTTGTAATTATATTGATACAATCCGTCACTTCGAATTTTGCAGTATCCGAACTCGGCAGATGGTATGGTTGCTTCGTGAATATTGGAGATTTTGGTCTTTTCCTGGGTGGTGTTTTCGTTATCCTTACCTTCCGGATATTTAAAATTCTGAAACGAAGCGGTATGCATTCCGTTTCAATGATTTTATATGCAATTCTGGCGTTGCCGTTATTATGGACCATATTACGAGTAAGTACCATAACCTTGTACATCGGTATTCTTTTCGTATTTATTATGTTCTTTGTTTTATTTACAAAACACGGAACCGGCAAAGAGGCTTTGGGCAGATTGTTTACTGCCCTGACTTTTATCGTTGTACTTTGTTGTCTGGGGCTTGTCATTTTAAAAACCATCGCCATGAACGCAGATAAAAATTACTGGTATGATATGTTGCACAACGGAAATGCATTTATTAAGCCCGTTGCCAACATCGTTATGCGTGCATTTTACATGTTTGAAGACCCCATTACCTTCTCAGACTGCGGAATATTTAAACCCGATTCCGTAATCAATTATTTAGACTTGTTTACTTCCGGTCGACTTTCGATTATAAAAGTATTTTCAGAACATTTTTCCTTTACAGGAACTTCCATAAACGGTGTGCAGGTAGGCTCCTATTATGCTTACAATGCGCATAATACCTATGTACAAGTTTTAGTAGAATACGGATATATTGCCGGAGGAGCACATATCATTTGGCTATTATCCTTAACCTTTATCAGCGTACGTCGCTTTATGCACTCAAAAAAATATAATGATTTATTCATGTGTTTATGGATGGCCATGGTATTAGGACTTCTTACCGGCGAATATGCCCGTTTATATTCCCCCGTAATTTTCGCCACCTTATTTTTCTCCTATCCGCTGATGGTCAATATTCCAAACAAAAAGAAAGTTTCTCGTTAAGAAAAACCTCTTGTCGCAACAGACAAGAGGTTCTTTATTTTTCACATTCTATGCTTTTACTCTCAACAAGTCATACTTAGACGGTGTTTCGGAAAGTTGCAACCAAATCTCCTGCTTGGAGTGAGGACAACTCTCTACCGGCACTCCATCCTTATCATACATAGCAAGTACCTGTACTTCCACATTGCTTCCGTCCGGTTGCATAATTTCAATACAATCTCCCACGCAGAATTTATTGCGCTGTTCAATCCTTGCCAAACGCTGTACCTTTGTACCGTTTTCCGCCTGTACAGATTTTTCTGCCACATCCTCAATAATACCTAAGTATACATATTCATTCACGTAGGTATTACTATCATAAATCTGGGTATTTTCATCCGGTTTACCGAAGTAAAATCCGGTAGTGAACTGGCGATAGGTGCACTTGGAAATCTCTGCTTTGTACCAATCCATATTCGCCCGGTACTTTTCCTCAGATTCAAAGAAATCATCAATGGCCTTACGATAGGTTCTGGCTACCGTTGCAACATACAAGGCAGTTTTCATACGCCCTTCAATCTTCAGACTATCAATACCTGCCGCCACGATTTCCGGCACATATTCTATCATGCACAGATCCTTAGAATTAAAAATATAAGTGCCTCTCTCGTTCTCATATACCGGCAAATATTCGCCGGGACGCTTTTCCTCCACCACCGCATACTTCCAACGGCAAGGGTGGGTACAAGCCCCCTGATTGGCATCGCGTCCGGTAAAATAATTACTCAACAGGCATCTGCCCGAATAAGAAATACACATTGCTCCGTGAATAAAGCTTTCTATTTCCATTTCCTCAGGAATATTAGCACGAATCTGCGCAATCTCCTCTAAGGAAAGTTCTCTTGCAGATACTACACGCTTGGCTCCCAGATTCCACCAAAAAAGATATGTTTGGTAGTTTGTATTATTTGCCTGCGTAGAGATATGAATCTCCGCTTCCGGCCATACACTTCTGGCAATGGTAAACATACCCGGATCTGAAATAATTAACGCATCCGGTCTGTCCGGTTGCATATTTTTCAACTCTTCAAAGTATTCTTTTGCTCCGTTTAAATCATCATTATGGGCCAATATATTTGCTGTAACATATACTTTCACTCCGTGTTTGTGGGCAAAAGCAATGCCTTGCGCCATCTCTTCTGATGTAAAATTCTTCGCCTTGGCACGCAGGCCGAAAGCTTCTCCTCCGATATACACAGCATCCGCACCAAACATAACAGCAGTTTTCAAAACTTCCAGACTGCTGGCCGGGATTAATAATTCCGGTTTATTTTTTCTCATATTTCCTCCAACTTCTTCACGCTCAAAGTAATTCCGTCGCCCACAGGCAAAATACTGGTTTCTAACTGCGGATGATGTGTCAGCTCAAATAAATATTCCCGCATCCTGCCATGAATGGTACGATTTCTGCGAACCACCGCATATCTCGATTCCACCACATCTCCGTCCTGCAAAACATTGTCTGAAATCAACAAGCTACCCGGCTGAAGTAATCGCAAAATATCCGGCATAAAATGAATATATTGCCCCTTGGCCGCATCCATAAAAATCAGATCGTAGGTACCCTGCAACTCCTTCAAAATATCCGTCGCATCTCCCTCCAACAAAGTAATGCTTTCTTCTTTGCCGGCCTTTTTAAAGTTCTCCTTCGCAATAGGAATACGGGGTTCATATTTCTCAATCGTCGTAATATGACAGCCTTCCGGTGCATATTCGCTCATCAGGAGCGCCGAAAAACCAATGGCTGTTCCTACTTCCAATATGCGCATGGGGCGCTTCATTGTTAACAGAAAACGCAGAAAGCTCTGCATTTCTTTACGGATAATGGGCACATCCGTTTCCTTTGCGTATTTCTCTACTTCATTTAAAAAAGGCGTATTGCCTTTATCAAACGAGTTAATAAAGGCAACCATTCTCTCATCCACTATCATTTTTTCTCACCTAATTCGCTGTGATGGGTATTTCTTCTTCCTGCGGTCCTCTCGACATGATTTCAAACATTTCCTCTACCGTCATGGCCGTACTTAAAACATATTGGCCCGGCTTTAAATCCGCTTTATACTCAGAGAAAAGGTGTTGAAGCCGGAACAATTTCACATCACGTATCAAACCCTTTTGATAAAACAGTTCCCCCATCTGCTCTGCGCTCATTCCTTCCGGGATTTCAACGTTCACATCACGTCCCACTTCAGACATGGGCTTTTCATCAAAAATACGATATCCGTAATCAAATGCCAGATTTGCCCCACGATAAATAATTATTACGGCCGCTAACGCCAAGGCAATCTTTATACCTGTTTCCAACACGGCAAAAATAATATCTCGTACTCTCATACCGTTGCCTTTCTACTCAAAATCAATAGCCCCCATTACCTGTGCATAATGAGCCTGCATCATTCTGCAAAATGCCAACTCCGCTTCTAAAAAATCTGCAACCAGCGGATTGTCTCTGAAATCAGAGTATTCTCTCTCGAACCCTTCAATCTTTTCAAATACCATATCCCTGCTGTTTTGCATTTCAAAATTTCTTCTGCGAAATTCATCAATCTGTTTCTTTAATTCCGGATACTTCTTTACCCGTTCTTTCTGCTCGACATATTTCAGATATGCCTCCGATTTCAAAAGCTTATCAATATATGCCTGTAAGGATTGCTCCATGGACTTTTATACCTCCATAATAATCGGCACAATCATGGGACGTCTCTTGGTCTTCTTCCACACATACTCACCCAATACATCCCTGGTAACATTCTTTAATTTACCCCAGTCATAAACGCCGCGTTCCACGCAAGCAGAAATTGCAGCATCCACTGTCATTCTTGCTTCTTCCATCAGTTCATCGGACTCTCTCACATACACAAATCCGCGGGATACAATATCCGGACCGGCCACCATTTGACCCGAATACTGATCAAAGGCCATGACCACAATCAAGATACCGTCTTCTGCCAAATGCTGTCTGTCGCGAAGCACCACGTTTCCTACATCACCAACGCCCAGACCGTCTACCAAAATACCGCCGACAGGCACCTTGTCTACGACTTCCGCTGTTTCTTCCGTAAGTTCCAATACATCTCCGGAAGACAAAATAAAGATATTTTCCTTTTCAATACCCAAGCTTTGTGCAATTTTGGCCTGTGCTGTTAAATGCTTGTATTCGCCATGTACAGGTATGGCATACTTAGGACGCACCAAAGTATAAATCAGCTTGATTTCCTCCTGGCAAGCATGTCCCGATACATGGGTATCCTGGAAGATTACATCTGCTCCCTTTCTCAGCAATTCGTTAATCACCTTGGTAACTGCCTTTTCATTACCCGGAATGGGACTGGATGAAAAAATAACAGTGTCTCCGTGTCCAATGGTAATCTTGCGATGCATATTGCTGGCCATACGACTGAGAGCCGCCATACTTTCGCCCTGGCTTCCCGTAGTAATAATAACCTGTTGCTCGTCAGGATAGTTCTTTAATTGTTCTATATCAATCAATGTATTTTCCGGAATATTAATACATTCCAACTGGGAAGCCGTGTCGATAATATTCACCATACTGCGGCCTTCCACCACTACTTTTCTGCCAAATTTGTACGCTGTATTGATAATCTGCTGTACACGGTCCACATTGGACGCAAAAGTCGCCACAAAAATACGCTGGCTCTTATGCTCTTCAAACAATGTATCAAAGGTCTTTCCCACAGTCTTCTCAGACTGGGTAAAACCCGGTCTCTCAGCATTGGTAGAATCACACATAAGTGCCAAAACACCCTTCTTACCGATTTCTGCAAACTTCTGCAAATCAATGGCATCTCCGTATACCGGAGTGTAATCCACCTTGAAATCACCGGTGTGTACTACAATACCTGCAGGTGAATAAATAGCCAATGCTGCTGCATCTACGATACTATGATTTGTTTTAATGAACTCAATTCTAAACTGACCCAAATTGATAGACTGACCAAATCTCACAACCTTACGTTTTACGAGTTTGGTCATATTATGCTCTTTCAGCTTGTTCTCAATAATACCCATTGTTAAGCGTGTAGCATAAACAGGTACATTGACTTCCTTTAAAACATAGGGTAACGCACCAATGTGATCTTCATGGCCGTGAGTAATCACAAATGCCTTTACCTTGTCCATATTGTCCTTTAAATAAGTGACATCCGGGATTACCAGGTCAATACCCAACATATCATCTGCCGGGAATGCCAAACC
This sequence comes from Acetatifactor sp., assembly GCA_045590095.1. Classification (GTDB taxonomy): domain Bacteria; phylum Bacillota; class Clostridia; order Lachnospirales; family Lachnospiraceae; genus Acetatifactor. The sequence continues at coordinate 59,702 of JAZNQI010000011.1, forward strand.
ACAATCCACTACAACAATACTGTCTTCATATTCAAAGGCAGTAATATTCATACCAATCTGCTCCAGACCGCCTAAAGGAATCACCTTCAGACCGGTGCCGACGGTTTCTTTATTTTTCTTGCTCAATCAAATTCCCTCCACGTTACTATTGTTCATCCTGAACAAATGCCACGTCCTCCAGCATGCTCTCGAATACTCCGGCCACTGCATTCAATTCTTCATCATCGGAAACAATCACAAACAGGCTCTCTTCTTCACCATCTTTTGACATATCTTTGAGAATCAGCGCCTCTCCGTCACCTTCTTCAAAATCTGTCACCAAAATATAATTGTATCCTCCGATTCGGGTTTGCTCCAGTACAAAAAAATCTACCGGTGCTTCTCCATCCGGATTAAACGTAACTTTTTCTAATTTACTCATTCTTCACTACTCCTTTGCCTGATTCGCACGCAAATCCAAGTATCCCTGCAAAATCAATGTGGCCGCTATCATGTCCACATAATCCTTGCGCTTTTCCCTGCGAATACCTGCCTCCATCATGGTTTTATCTGCTGCTACGGTAGTCAGTCTTTCGTCCCACATATGAACAGGAAGTCCTGTTCTTCTCTCCAGTTTTTCCTTAAACTCCATGGTTAATTCTGCGCGGATTCCTTCTGTGGCATTCATGTTTTTGGGCAATCCCAGCACAATCTCTTCTACTTCGTACTCTACAATCAATTCTTCAATTCTTGCCAAAGTCTGGCGAAGTTTGTTTTCCTCTTTTCGGCGAATGATTTCAATCCCTTGCGCAGTTACCAGAAGGGCATCGCTAATGGCAACCCCTACTGTCTTTGAGCCAAAATCCAAGCCCATGATTCGCATACTGATTCCTACCTTTTCTTCTAACGTTTCTGTTTCAGGCACTTGCCCGTATCCTTCTTAATCTCTGGTTTTCCATTTATTGGTGCGGATATATCCTTCCAAAAGTTCCTCCACCAACTCATCGCGTTCCACTTTCATAATCAAACTGCGGGCACCTTTATGACTGGTAATATATGTGGGATCTCCGCTCATGATATATCCCACAATCTGGTTTACCGGGTCATAACCCTTTTCTGTTAACGCTTCATACACTGTGGAAAGGATAATCTTTACACCGTTTTCCGGCTCAGCCTGCACTTTAAAGTATTGTGTATTTTGCAAATCTCCCATTCCTGTGTTCCTCCTCAATGTAGCTTTTTACTGATAGTAACCCTATTATTTATATCTTACTCCATTTACCTCAAAAATTCAATGTATACACGTAAATCTATACCAATATTTCATCGGTCAAAAAGCCCGAAATCTTTACATTTCTGATTTTGTTTGTCAGATTCTCTTCTGTAAGAAGCGCTACTTTTACATAATCTTTGGTATGACCGACTTGATAATCCACACCGCCGATATTCTTGGTTTCTTCGAAAAGTACCTCTGCCTCTTTGCCTACATAATGAGCTCTGAAGTCCTTAGACTGTTGTCTCTCCAATTCCAAAAGTTCATTGCTGCGAAGGGTTTTAACATCATCCGGAACTTGACCGGGCAAGCCTGCCGCAATAGTACCTTTTCGCTTGGAATATTTGAATATGTGCATTTCGTAAAAACTGATTTTTTCTAAAAAATCCTTAGTTTGTGCAAATTCCTCTTCTGTCTCCTGGGCAAATCCTACAATTACATCCGTGGTAATAGCCGGATTGTCAAAATACTTTCGTAGCTTTTCTACGCTCTGCAGATACTCTTCTGCCGTATAATGTCTGTTCATTCTCTTCAGTGTGGCATCGCAACCGCTTTGGAGCGAAAGATGGAAATGGGGACATATCTTTGACAGCGCAGACAGTCTCTTTGCAAACTCATCCGTAACAATTCGGGGCTCTAAGGAACCGATTCTGATTCGGTCAATGCCTTTCACATCATGAAGTCTTTCTATCAAATCAATAAGCTTTGACTGCCCGGAATAATCATGACGACCTTCCGTCTTCAATACTTCTTTGCTGATACCGGCCTTCCATGCCTCTTCTTCAAAATCAATCCCGTAGGAGCTGATGTGAATACCGGTCAAAACGATTTCCCGATAACCTGCTGCCACTAAACCTTCGATTTCCCTGCGAATATCCTCCAAATGGCGGCTTCGCACCCGGCCTCTGGCATAAGGAATGATACAATACGTACAAAACTGATTACATCCGTCCTGAATCTTAATATACGCTCTGGTGTGTTCTGCAGTCTTCTTCAAAGTCATTTCTTCATACTCGTAAGTATTGTTCAAGTCCAAAATGGTGGTATCATGCAAAGTCTTATCCACCTTTTCTTCTGAAAGATCAAGAAGCCCTCTTTCCTTCAAATATTCCTCTAATATTTGGACAATTTCCTTTTTACGGTTGTTTCCGATAGCCAAATCAATACATTCATCCGCCACCACATTTTCCGGATCCGTCTGCACATAACAGCCCACAGCCACTACAATGGCTTCCGGATTCTTCGCCTTTGCCCTGTGAAGCATCTGGCGACTTTTTCTGTCCGCAATATTCGTAACGGTACAAGTATTTACAATATAAATATCCGCTTTTTGATCAAATGGCACAATATTATAGCCATTTTCTTGTAACATTTGTTGCACAACGTCCAATTCATAAGAATTTACTTTGCACCCCAAATTATGTAATGCTACATTTTTCATTTTTTTCCTCAAAAATTTTGTATTGTTTGCTCCTTGACATTTTTTTAACTACCACTTAATATGATGATGAAGGTATGACAAACGTTAAAGGAGGTAACTATTATGAAAACAGTACAGATTTCTCTTAACTCAATTGACAAGGTAAAATCTTTTGTCAACGACATTACCAAATTCGATTACGATTTCGATTTAGTATCAGGAAGATACGTTATCGACGCAAAATCCATCATGGGTATCTTCAGCTTAGACCTTTCTAAGCCCATCGACTTAAATATCCATGCTGAAGACAACATTGATGAGGTTATGGCTGTATTAGCACCTTACATGATCTAATCAGGCTTCGTAAGAATCGCGCGTGGGCACTTGTCCGCGCGCTTTTTTTGTGCTACAGTTCAGCCATGCACGAAAAACACAAATTGCTTTGTTGAAAGCTTGCTTACATAAAAAGCAATTTATATTTTTTCGTATATGGCGCTCTGCCATCATCGAAATGCAGCTGCTTTAGCAGCGAAATTGAGATGTATGGCTGAACTGTGTTTACTACTCGCTAACCACAATCACTTCATCGGTATCCAGCGCAATCTGCACCAATTCATCAATCTTTTCTTCCAAATTCTTTTCATGGCGACGAATCACATTTAAGCTGGGCTTAGTAACCGGATGCTTTGCCACGAAAATAGTACAGCAGTCTTCGTAAGGCAAAATAGAAGTTTCGTAAGTACCGATTTTTTCCGATACTTCCACGATTTCCTGCTTATCAAAACCGATAAGGGGTCTGTAAACAGGCAATTCGCACACTTCATTGGTTGCTACCAAAGAAGCCATGGTCTGGCTTGCCACCTGACCGATGCTTTCGCCGGTAATCAGTCCCAGGCACTCTGTTTTCTGTGCAATGGTCTCTGCAATACGCATCATATAACGACGCATAATAATGGTCAACTCATCATGAGGACACTGCTCGTAAATATACAACTGAATGTCCGTAAAATTAATAACATGCAAATAAATGGGGCCTGTATACTTGGAAACCAGTCTCGCCAAATCCACTACCTTCTGCTTTGCACGGTCGGAAGTATATGGCGGTGCATGGAAGTATACTGCATCCAGCTTGACGCCGCGCTTGGCAATCATATAGCCTGCAACCGGGGAATCGATACCGCCGGACAAAAGAAGCATGGCTTTGCCGCCGGTACCTACGGGCATACCGCCCGGACCCGGAATAATTTCAGAATAAATATAAATCTTTTCGCGCACTTCGATATTTAACATAATATCCGGATTATGCACATCTACACGCATTTCGGGATATGCCGCCAAAATCGCGCCTCCCATGTCCATATTAATCTGCATGGACTCCTTGGGATAATTTTTGCGGGCACGTCTTGCATGTACTTTAAAAGTCTTGTTCTTATCCGGATATACATCGTCAATATATTTGATAACGGTTTCGCAAAGCTTTTCAAAACCTTCATCTTCCACATAAACAACCGGACAAATACCGGAAATACCGAATACTCGCTGCAAACGCTCTACTACTTCATCAAAATCAAACTCAGAAAGAGCATCTACAAAAATACGTCCCTGAGTCTTGTGAATATAAAATTCGCCTTCACACTTTTTTAAAGCATACTTAATCTGCTGCACCAGTGCATCCTCGAATATATATCGATTTTTTCCTTTTACGCCGATTTCAGCATACTTAATCAAAAACGCCTTAAACATTTTTCCTCCGTTCCGAAACATCACTTTGCGGGCAATGTTCTATTTTCTTCTTGTGTATCTTCTAAGCATAGGTATCATATCGTACATCACCTGTAAGGTGTAATCAATTTCTTCCTTGGTGGTAAATACCGAAAAACTGAATCGGATAGTAGAATCCCAATATTCCCTCTGCAAACCGATTGCTTTCAAAGTCTCCGACGTCTGGGGTTTGTTGGAAGCACAGGCACTGCCTGCAGAAATATAAATTCCCTTATCCTCAAGCGCATGCAAAAGCACTTCGCTTCGCACGCCCGCCACAGAAACACTTACCACATGTGGCGCTGTCTTTCTCAAATTACCGTCCTCCGGCAAACCATTAATCTGAATGCCTTCTAACTTGGTGACACCCTGAATAAAGTATTCCTTCAGTTCATGGAGTCTATTCACATCTTCTTCAAAATTTTCGTAGGCAAGCTCTGCGGCCATGGTCATGCCGGCAATACCCGGTACATTTTCCGTGCCGGAGCGCAGATTCTTCTGTTGTCCGCCGCCATAGGTAATTGGCATAATCTTTACTCTCTCACCTACATACAAAAATCCCACGCCCTTGGGACCGTGAATCTTGTGGCTGCTCACGGAAAGCAGGTCAATATTCATTCTCTTAGGGTATATCTTAAACTTTCCGAAACCCTGCACTGCATCAACATGGAACAAAATATTAGGGTTCATTCTCTTGATGAGCGCACCCGCTTCTTCAATGGGCTGCACCGAACCGATTTCGTTATTTACATACATCATGGAAACCAATATAGTTTCAGGCGTAATAGCATTTTGCAAATCCTCTAAGCGCACGCATCCGCTGTGGTCCACAGGCAAATACGTTACCCGAAATCCCTGGCTTTCCAGATAATGCATAGTTTGCAATACTGCCGGATGCTCTATTCTGGTGGTAACCAAATGTCTGCCTCTGCGATTGTTTGCCATTGCACAGCCGATAATGGCCATGTTATCCGATTCCGTTCCGCCCGAAGTAAACACAATCTCCTTGTCAGAAACCTTAAGAAGCTTTGCCAACGTTTCTCTTGCGTAACGAATATATCGTTCTCCCTCCACACCCTTACGGTGCATACTGGAAGGATTTCCGTAGTCCTCGCACATTACTTTGGTCATCAGCTCCGCCACCTGCGTGAACACCCTTGTGGTCGCCGAATTATCCAAATATACTTCCATCTTTATTTCCTCTTTCCATTACTTCTCGTAATATTATATGCAGCATGTTTTGCCATGGAACTGCATATACTTTATTTCCTGTCAGTCCTCCGCTCAGTCAAACTTCGTTGCCGGCAGCTTCACGTGACTTACTCTTCCAACCGGTACATAATCCAAGACATTACCGTGAATCCCGCCGTTTCCGTACGCAAAATACGTTTCCCCAGAGTAATGGGCTGTACGCCCATATTCATGGCTGCCTCCACCTCAGATTCTTCAAAACCGCCCTCCGGTCCGATAAAGATTGCAATTTTCTGACCGGACTGTAGCGCATCGATAATTTCTTTGGTTTTGCTCATATCCTCCGCCAATTCATAAGGAATCAGTTTTATTTCGAAGTCCTTTACGAAGTTTAATGCCTCTTTGAAACTCATAACATCCATAATTTCCGGCACAATGCGTCTCTTGCTTTGTTTAGCGGCCGCTTCGGAAATTCCCTGCCAGCGGGAAATTTTGGACTTTGCTTTCTTATCATCCAGCTTTACCACACAGCGTTTGGTAGATACCGGCACCACTGCATATACGCCCAACTCCACAGCCTTTTGAATAATGAGTTCCATCTTGTCCGCCTTGGGCAATCCCTGAAACAAATACACCTGCGACGGAAGTTCCACTCCGTCCTCTTTGATAAAACGGAGCTCACAAGTAATACATTCTTCATCTATGGCCACAATGCCGCAGCGATACTCCTTGCCGTCTACACCATTGCTGACAGACAATTCTTCGCCAACTTTCATGCGAAGTACATTCTTTATGTGATTCACATCCTGTCCCTCAATCCTGACAGTTTTGTCAGAAATTTGATGAGGTTCCACGAAAAACTGATACATACACATCTCCTTGATACTTTGCGATTAAATCACAGGTTGGCATTCTCTCGCATAAAACATAGTCGTTCTTAGGCTGCGTGCTATGCAGACTTAGAATGACTTTTTCCAAGCAACTAAGCGTTACACTTAGTTGCAGTTACGCTAACCCACTCGCCCTGATAGGTCACTTCCAACACTTCCAGACCTGCAGCCTTCACTGCATCTACCACAGTCTGCTCTTTATCATCAATAATTCCGGAGGTAATGTAAATTCCGCCGGGCTTTAACTGATTTACAATGACCGGAGTCAAGGGCACCAATACATCTGCCAGAATATTTGCCACTACAATATCGTAGCATTCATAACCAACCCTGTCCTGAATCTCCTTGTCGGTAATGATATTGCCAATCATCATTTCAAACTGTTCGGGAGCAATACCGTTGTTGGCGCAATTGTCAGCCACTGCATCGATAGCGCAAATATCCAAATCCGTACCCACCGCATGTTTGGCACCAAACATCAGAGACAGAATAGCCAAAATTCCGCTTCCGGTTCCCACGTCTAAAAGAACGGTCTCCGGGGTAATGTATTTGCGCAACTGGCGGATACAAAGCTGGGTGGTCTCATGCATACCGGTACCAAACGCAGTACCCGGGTCAATATGAAGAACCATCTTTTCATCATCCTCCGGTTTCACATCCTCCCACGAGGGAATTACCAAAATATCATCAATATAGAACTGATGGAAGTACTGCTTCCAGTTATTAATCCAGTCAATGTCCTCGGTTTCATCCACGGTAATGGTACCTTCACCGATGTCCATAAAGGAACGAATATCCTCAAGCTCCGCCTCCACACCGGCTAATATTGTTTCTACGTCCGTGGGCTCGCCCATCATTTCCAAAGTACCGTCTTCTTTCTTCTCTACGAAAAAGCTGAGGTATGCAATTCCGTCATCCTCCTGGGCTTCGGGCAAAATATCCACAAACATCTGCTCTTTTTCCAAAGCAGTCAAAGGAATCTTATCTTCAATCTGTGCGCCTTCCAAACCCATATCGTACAAGGAGCTGATAATGATATCCTCCGCCTCTGTTGTTGTTTTAATCCGAAACTTTACCCACTTCATATATTTTCTATCCTTTCCCATAACGTTTTTCAACGCATAATCACCCAATTTAAAGCATTGCATAGTTATTTAAATTTTACTCTGTTCGCAAATGTATGTCAAATACTTATTTATCCCAACTATTGCTACTTCTTCTCCGCAACAAAGCAAAAATTGAGTTGCACGGACTTACCTTTTCCTGCATACTGAAAATATATGTTGTATGCTTGTCCGACACCTTCGGACAAACGGAAAGGAGCACCTTATGGCCGGTACCATGAAAGATAACGAATTTGAGTTTCGTGATTGGCTCAGAGACCAGTTTACAGAAGACGGATTGCGTCGCTTTACTGACAATGCAATTGTCGCCTACTCCCATGCTTTGCGCAACTATTGTAAACAAATAGAACCGCCCGTAGCAGACAATTTATTTGCCTATAGCAATTACTGGGAATTTGACGACATATACGAAGAAATCATTAATTCCCCCAACTATGAAGAAGTAAACAAAGAAAACGGCAACGGGACCTTTGATGTAGCATTACGACTGTACCTTGCCTTTTTACGCTATGGTTCAGGCTCCGAAGCACCGGACATTTCTGCGCCTTTTTATCTGCAGAAACCTGTAGGAGACAGTAGTTACAGCGAATATCGCGGCGAGGAATTCCGCTATGAAGAAGTTCCCATGACTCCTATTCAGCGCATCTACTATGGGGTACCCGGAACCGGCAAGTCTTACACCATCAACAAAATGATGGAAGAAATGTATCCTGACCCCATCGAGCGCTCCGCACATTACCGTCGCTTGATTTTCCACCCCACCTACACTTATCAGGATTTGGTAGGCAGTATCAAGCCCTTGGTAACCCCCGACAGACCGCTGGATTATATATTTACCCCCGGTCCTTTGACCATTCTTTTGAAGGAAGCCTTTGAGCATCCGGCAGAAGTGTTTTACTTGGTAATCGAAGAAATTAATCGTGGAAATGCACCTGCGATTTTCGGAGATTTGTTCCAGTTATTGGATCGTTTGCCAAACGGCAAATCTGAATACACCGTACAAAATCAGGATATGACCGCTTATTTTTCCCGAGACCCGGGCTTAAAGAATATATTCCATGAAGGTAAAGTATGGTTCCCTGCCAACTTTAATATTTTGGCTACCATGAACACTGCGGACGAGAATATTTTCGTACTGGATTCCGCTTTTAAGAGACGATTTGCACTGGAATACACTCGAATTGATTTTGACAACCTGCCGGATGAATGGAACCACCCCTACGATACTTTTGCAGGCAGCCGCCCCTTAAATGCATTATTTAAAGGAACTGCCTTGGAAGATTGTGTGGACCAGCTTTATTATGAAGGCAAGCTTGCCCGTGACTGGCCTACCTTTGCCAGACTGACCAACAAACTGATCGACATGTTGAACCGCAAGGCAATGTCCGGTCCCAACCCACAGTTAGCACGCATCGCCGAAAACAAAAAACTGGGACCCTTCTTTGTATCCGAGGCTGATTTGTGCCAGAAAGACACCTTTTTAAATAAGGTCATCTTCTACCTGAAGCAGGATGTATTTACCTACTCCGACCACTATATGACTGATTCCTTTGAGGAAATATACGTAAGATGCATAGAGGATGATGCGGATTTGTTTGAGTTATTGAAATAAATTATTACAGTAACGTAAAAGGGCTCCACTTCACCACCCGGAGCCCTTTTATATTTTTCTTCTATCATTCCTCATACTCTGACTGTTTTACTTTTTCCACAAAACTTTCTAGCGAATTACTCTGTGAAGCAATTCTAATCCACTCACTGACCTTCTGCATATCGGTCTGCTTTTCAATCATTCCTCTCACTTCCTCAGATACTGCTTCCGACTCATCCAGCAACGCCAAAATTGCCTGTGTTATTCCTTGTGTTATTCCTTGTGCAATTCCTTGTGCAATTCCCTGACTCATTCCATGCTCTAGGCCATCGTTTAATCCATCCTCATACCCTTCCTGCCTCACTGTCGCCAAATGTAGCTCCTCATTATATTCATAAATACTCACTTTTATCGCCTCCGCCCTATTTCGCTTCAAGAAATCGACCAAAATACCTTCGTTAATGCACTCTGTAATAGCACGTTCCACTGCATTCTCTATGGACATCTGTGTCGCATACTCGCGCACCCGTTCAATATACTGCATATATTCTCTTAACGTCTTACACTTTCCCAAAAGCTCTGCGTTATTTCCCGCATTAATGTTGAGCACCGTTACAATCAGTTCTAACTCCGGCTCCTCCTGCTTCTTGGAAAACGCATCCGAAAGTTTATACACTCTCCGCTCCGGCTGTTTCTCCTTCCCATTGTAAAATACAATAAAACGGGGAGCAGGAATTTTGACTAAACTCCTGGCGTACAGATTGCAATCCTTCACATAGTTTTGCAACAAATCCGCCACATAGAACAAGTCTCTTAAGGGCATGTTTGGATTCACTGTGGACTGATGCTCATAGAGATTTACCTGAAAATTAAATAAAAACGACACATCGTTCTTCATCTTCATATAAATGGCATTTTGCAGGGTATTAATCTCCAGACCGTCCGCATCCGTATAGTCCGTACCATTGACTGCATTATACAAGCTCAGCAGTTCTCTTTTATCCAGATACAGCATCCGGAACATGGAATCCTTGTAGTTACTTTTTTCCATACTTTGTACCTCCTTTTGCAGGAGCGTACCTTCAGAACCTCCTGCTCCTAATTATTGTGAATTAAAAGCATGAATTTCTGAAAAATAGAATTTGAGAATCTTAGACATTGAAAAGCCAAATGGCTTTTCCTAATAGAAAATATGCTTTGCTTTTAGTATAATGTATTATCTAAGAAATAGCAAGTGAATTTTTTAATCCCCCTTTTATTAGTTTGTCCAATAAAAGAGGGATTTGTTTTTTTACTGCTACAGAATTCGTGCCAAAGCATTTATCACTTCACGTTTGGCACATGACTCACAGGTGAATAATCAGTAATATTTTCATGGGGCAAATACAAATAATACAGATTCGTCAAATTGCTCAAGACACTTATATCACTAACATTTGTACTAGATATATCCAACCCCCTCAAATTCGTCAAGCTACTCAAGACACTAATATCACTGATGTCACAATGAGACATACACAGGGTCTCCAAATTTGTTAAGCCACTTAATACGCTGATATCATTAAAGGTATTACCGTCTAAATGCAACTCCGTCAGATTCGTTAGATTACTTAAAACACTAAGATCACTGATGCAATTTACACCTAAATGCAATTCTGTCAGATTCGTCATTCCACCCAATGCACTAATATCACTAATTTGATTATGTCTCAGCCACAGCTTCGTCAACTTCGTCAAATTACTCAATGCACTGACATCGCTAATGTAAGAATTATAACCCAAATTCAACGACGTCAAATTCGTCAGATTACTTAAGGAGGCGATGTCACTGATGTAATTTTCTGATAAATTCAAACTCGTCAAATTCACCAAACTTCCCAAAGCACTGATATCACGGATAAGACTAGCACTCAAATCTAAATCCGTAATATCCTTTACATCACTATACATAATATCCCTATCATATATCCCTGTCACTTCGCGCATAGCCACTTCTAAATATTCATCTTTCCATTCTATTGCATAATCCTCAAAAACGGGTTCGGGTGTGGACTCAGGTATAGCTTCCGCAATGACCTGCGAATCTTCCTGCTTCTCTTCAGGCATAGAAGACATTTGCTCCTCTTCCGTCACTGAATTATCTTCCTTCTGCTCTTCTGCGCCTGCACAGGCTGTAAATGCCATGACCATAAGCATCGCTATTAGAATAATTAATTTTTTCTTGTTCATCGTATATATTCTCCTCTATTTCATAAATCTAGGTCTCTATCCCCAAAACCTTGTGACTCCGATATATCAAATAATTCATTACCAATCGGCTGTTTCACATCCGTATCCGCAATTTATTTACTCAATAACGTACTCGCCTGAATAAAATGCACTAATTTCGTCTTCGCTAATCTTCTCACAATTCTGCACAAACAATATCGTTTGGTTGTACGGATTATCGATTCCTTCCAGAGTTTCCATATTTGTACAACCCTGTATCCATAATTCTACCAGATTAGGAAGGAAACCGATTCCTTCCAAAGATGTCAAATTATCACAGCATCCCAATTTCAATATTGTCAAATTAGTAAGACTTCCTATTTCCTTCAAAGTTGTAAGACCGTTGCAATACCACAAATCCACCTCTGTCAGATTAGAAAGGACTGTAATATTTTCCAACGTCGGCAGGTTGGTGCAACGCAAAAACAAGAATGTTACATTAGAAACGTTTTCGATTCCTTCCAAAGTTGTCAGATTATCGCACCACAAAGCCAAAAAGGTTACGTTAGGAAGGGGTTCCATTCCCTCCAGGGTTGTTAACCCGGGACATACCAATCTCAAAGAGGTTAGGTTGGTAAGATTGCCGATTCCTTTCAGGGTTGTTAGGTTGGAACACTCCAAATCCAAATTTGTCAGATTAGTAAGGTTTTCTATTTCCTGAAGCGTTGTAAAGTTAACACCTACCAGTTGCAAATCTGTCAGATTATTTAAATTATCAATGTCTATTTCCAACTCAGAACATACTCCACAACTTAATTTTACTAATCCGGTAAAATACTTTAAGCATGTAGCATTTGAAGCACCTTCAGGAATTTCAAACTCCGTTATATCCTTCACATCTCCGTAGGTAATATCTCCTTCTGTAATACCTGTAACCTCTCGTACCCTTTCAAGCATGCGTTCATCCGTAATCGTTATAACATAATCATCCGCCCAAATCTCTTCTTCTCCATTTTCAGCAATCTTATCCCCAGGTTCTTCGTTCTCCCCTGAATCGGTAATCACGTTCACATAAAGAGCCGGTCGAACTCCTATGCAGGTGTTCTGCCGTCCACCTTCATAATTACTATCATAGCAACCTTCTCCTGCATTTCCTTGAGAAACCACACATACAGTGGTACTGATAGATGGTGTTCTCAGCCACCAATCCGCCATTTTTTTACCAAGTATATCTCGTGACCATCCTTTAAATTCCATAATTTCGTAGAATTCCTCTGAAATAAATTCAAAAGTAACACCTTGCGCAATCGCGTATTCCGTAGGCTCAATTACTAATTCTTCTGATGATACATAATTCCATTCTTCATCAAAGTACTCGAATTCGTAATACCGGAAAATCTCCTCAACACTTAACGCAAAAACCCGGTCCTGCGTATCCGCCGTAGCTTCCAGTCTGCTATATTCATTTCCCGGATTGGTAAGCGTAACAGTGGGAATTATTTTCTGCTCATCTTCCGTAAAAGCGGCATTTAGAAAAGCATCGTTCAACCACATTCTCAGTGTCGAATCTTCCCATATTTTATGCTCACTTGTACTACTAAAAGGAATTGCATCCAATACATATTTACTAATCAACAACGCGCGACCGTCTTCTACTGACAACACTTCCCACTCGATAGGCTCCGTGCCGTTTGATACATCTCCATCCTGTTCATAATGACCAAATTCAATAATCTGGCCCACTTCCGATATTTCAAGAATTACTTCTTGTGTGGTTCCCTCCTCTGATTTTGACTCTTCGTTCTCCACTATAACAGAAGATTCATTTTCAACAGTAATCTTCGTATCTCTTTTCTCCGTATCATCTCCTGTAACTGCATTGTGCAGCATGATTCCCCCGGTTGTCAAAAGACCTGCCGTCAATACTCCCGCTGCAATCTTAGCTCCTAAACTTGCTCCGATTTTGCCCAGAATACCTTTGGTCGCTCCGGCCGCCGCTGCTTTTGCCACTGCTCCCGCTCCGACTGTAGTGCCTGCTCCTACTCCTGCTGCGCTTCCCGCTCCGGCTACTGAACCGCCCACAGCTCCTGCTCCGGTCGTAGCTCCGGCTCCTGCCACAGCTTCTGTCCCTGCAGTAGTACTTACCGCACCACCGGCACTTCCTGCAGTTTCTGCAGTTTCCATTGCCGTAGTACCTTTTGTAATTGCAGATTCTGTAGCACTTCCTACCTCTGAAAGGATTCCGCTCACGCTTGCTGCAGAGGCAACTGCAAAACTCTCCAACGAAGAACGGAATACAATATAGAACAACGGTAATGAACCCAGGCTGTACAGCTTTGTGCCCTGATTTTCCGCCAAATCAACAACCGCTGCTTTTATGGCTTTTCTGGCATAATTAAGTCTGCTCATGATGGTGCCTCTGGCACATCCCATAGTCTCCGCTATCTCCGTAACAGACATTTCTTCATAGTAGAAATACTGCACAGCAAGCTTTTGCTCCGTTGACAATCCGTCTATGATCTGAGCAATCAAGCGCTGCTTTTCCTTATCCATCAATACATTTTCCGGAATAAATTCTTCGTTATCCTGGGTTGCGACCTCAAAGGCAAATTCAGCTGCTCCATCCTCAGAGTCTAGTGTAAGTAATTCTCTCTTATTCTTCTGAATATATCTAAATGTGTGATTGGTCGCAATTCTACCCGCCCATGAGTAGAATTTACTTACATCTTCCAAGGAGTCAATTTTATTATATATTGTCAGATATGTTTCCTGAACCAAGTCTTCCGTTGCATGATGCTCCTTAATAATATCGTAGACTATCTTATAAATGTACTTTATCGACAACTCGTACATTGTGTAATAGCATTCCTGATTACCTGCCTTAAAACCTGCCACCGCCTGAAACAATTTTTGATCTTCTTCGTAATAGTTTTTCATAATTCTCTCCATTTTCCTATCGACCATTTTTATCTTTTTCGCCAAATCTCTCTTTTAGTCGCAACTTTATGCCCTCTATAACCCTTGCTGGCAAGTGCATTTCTTTTGCATCATTTCTAAAAAGCAACCACAAAACCGAAGTTTTTTTGCGATTCTCTTTCTTAATTTCATCATCCATAAAGTCACCTCCTTTTCTCTTATAATATATAGATACAAGTTTTCGGGATTTGATTTTATGTTTCTGAAAAAAATTTTCTAATCATCAATTGTATGTAACAGTATCACACGAGGGCCTACATCCTTAGCCTCTCCGCGAACACCGCAAAGCTTGCAAAACTGAACTTCTTGTGTTATCTCATACTCAATACGCTCTCCTTCTCCATCGCCGGCACAATTTGCCCAGCCATGACAACACGCATAAAAGTCAACGTGACCTACATAATCGCGCGGAACTGAAGTAACACCATTAGAGCCGTCATTCAAATATATCATACCGTGAACATTTGGTATGTCCATATGAGCTCGTAGCTCTTCGTAGGTATCAAAGTACCATCCGCTATGACAGCAAAAGTCCTCGTCAGGTGTAATTTCTACCCCACTATTGGTTTGCACAACTATATTCCAATCATGTGTGTGAGGTGTACCGCAATACCTACAATTAATTTCTCCGTAACCGTAGACATGTACCCCTGTAGCCGGTATCGTTTCTGTGTAAGTATCTCCACAGCTGCAGGTATAAATTATCTGTCCATCATTTGCACAAGTTGCCTGCGTTACCACCGAATTATATCTATGAGAATGTGGCGCTACGTAATTAGGATTTGAAGTACCACATCTGAAACAATTTTTATTATTATTGCCAAAATCATGTCCTAGTTTAGAACCGCTGGTTTCTCCACACGCACAAGTCTTGGGTGATGTACAAGTTGCATTTGACCAGTTGTGTACATGTTCCGGTTTCTTAGTAGGTACCGGTGTAGGTGCAGGCTCCTCTGCGGGCGCCGGTGTAGGTGCAGGCTCCTCTGCGGGCGCCGGTGTAGGTGCAGGCTCCTCTGCGGGTACCGGTGTAGATGCAGGCTCCTCTGCGGGTGTAGGTGTAAGTACCGGCTTCTCAGTAAACTTAGGTTCCTCAGTAGGTGCAGAAGTCTCAGTCACCTCAATAGGTTCAGGTGTGCTCTCAGACTCCTCTGAAGTTGCTGTTTCATCCGTATATACGTATTCTTCTTCCATGGGATCAGTCACTTCGTTTTCTGATAAATCAGTGACCACTGTCGTTTTCGACAATACAGGTTCTTCAACCTTTTTATCTAGTCTACACCCTGTAATTAATATCGACAACAATAAAGTTGCAGTAAAAACTGTTGCAATGTTTTTTCTTTTCGCTTTTCTCATATCATCTTCCCTTTCTTCTATACATAGATTGACTCATTTTGATTATTCGCAAAGGTGTCACCTTTTGCTTCACACTATATAGATACAGCTTTCAAGGATTTGATTTTATAAAAAAAGAAAGTTTTTATTTTTCCGCACATAAAAAATTGTCGCCCGGCGTACTCGCACAATTTCCTATCACATAAAAAAGCTTGCGCCGTTCATGCGCAAGCTTTTTCTGCTTTATCAATCTCTATTCCAAAAACCTTTTTTCTTCTTTTCTTTGCCTTCGGGTTTGTCGTTTTTCTCATCGCCGTCCTTGGAAAGCTTCTTTGCTGCATTCAGGGAATCTCCGCTGAGTTCATCGAATTTCTTAAGCAAATCCTTTGCTTCAGAGGACAGTTTATCCGGAGTCTGGATAACCAGCGTTACGTAATGGTCACCACGCACATCCTTGTTACGAAGTGTGGGCACACCTTTGCCCTTTAAGCGTACCTTAGTATCGGTCTGAGTACCTGCTTTGACATCGTAAATTACTTTACCGTCCACGGTATCTATAACCACTTCGCCACCCAATGCAGCCACTGCAAAAGATATAGGCACGGTTGAGAAAATGTTGTAATCCTGTCTCTGGAAAATCGGATGTCTGCCGACGATTACTTCCACCAGAACGTCACCTCTTGCTCCACCATTGGTACCGGGCTCACCCAGTCCGGGCATACGTTTGCACTGACCATTGTCAATACCTGCGGGAATATCCACCGCATAACGCTTTTTCATTGGAACATAACCGGTTCCGCGACAGTCTGAACATTTATCCTTAATCATCTTACCGGAACCCTGACAGTCAGGACAGGTCTGTACATTACGTACTGTTCCGAAGAAAGACTGCTGAGTAAATACCACCTGACCTTTACCGCCACATTTGCTACATGTTTCAGGATTGGTACCTGGTTTTGCACCTGAGCCGTTACAGGTCTTACAGCTTTCCTTAATGGTAAGCTCGATTTCTTTTTCGCAACCAAACACCGCTTCTTCAAATGTGATACGAATGCTGGTACGCAGATTAGCACCCTTCATGGGACCATTGCTACGAGAGGAGCTTCTGCTTCTGCCGCCGCCGAAAAAGTCACCAAAGATATCACCAAAAATATCACTGAAATCTGCGCCACCGAAGTCAAATCCACCCGCACCGCCGCCGGCACCACCATCAAAAGCCGCGTGGCCGAATTGATCATACTGACGTCTCTTATCTGGGTCGCTTAATACGGCATACGCCTCGGATGCTTCCTTGAACTTCTTCTCAGCCTCAGCATCACCGGGATTCACATCCGGGTGATATTTTTTGGCAAGGACTCTATATGCTTTTTTCAGCGCCGCATCATCCGCGCTTTTATCTACACCAAGGACCTCATAATAGTCCCTTTTCTGTTCTGCCATACTATTCAAACCTTTCTATTCCTGCCTAATAATTACTTCAACAGGTTTTAATTCTTTTAATGTTTAACAAATCTAACTTACAAGGATATGCACAAGTCTCTGCAGGACCAGAAACCTGTGCACCATGCCTCTTTATAATTTTACTATCATCAGGTAAAACCACCTTAATTATTTAGCTTGCAATCCCGCAATTACTTGCCGGGTAGTAGAATGATCCCTATCGCTGAAACTTACATACAAATGATCTTCACTCAACCACAACTCAACAAGCGACTCTTTGTGCAAATAGTAACAATCCTCTAAACCCATAGGTTCTTGAACCGCCCATACCTCTTCGCACTGTTTTTTATAAGCCTTTTCAAATCCTGCTTTCAGTTGAGCAACCATTTCTTCCGAAAGAATCAGTTCATTGTATGCAGACTTCATACTAAATAAACATGTTGTACTATAAAGACTTTCTTCTTCAAAATGCAGCAGTGTTATGCAATTGGCACCCTCAATCCCTTGAAAGTCAAAAATCTTATAAGCCATAGAGTTTGGAATTTCGACCATTTCGCAATTCTCATTCTCCATTATGATTTCAACCTCTTCCGGGCTCATTCCCCATGTAAGATTAAAAGGTGTATCCTCTTTCTCGATTTTCAAAACATCCCTATTCTTAAACCAATAAACCAGACCTACAATTGCCAGTAATACTACTGTTCCAAAAATCAATATCTTATAACGTTTTCCCATTTTAAACCTCACGGAAATCTCCATCGATTACATCATCTTCCGGAGCGCTCTGGCTTGCATTAGGATCTGCGCCGCCTGAGAAGCCGCCCATATCAGGACCTTCCTGACCTGCTGCTCCCTGCATGTTTTCATACATCTTGGTAAACAGGCTCTGTGCGCTGTTCATGAGTTTTTCCTTTGCAGCCTTTAATTCGTCTACATCAGCGTCGCTCATTTCCTGATTTGCAGTTCTTTCAAGGATTGCCTTAACTTCTGCCATATCAGCTTCTACCTGAGCCTTATCGTTATCAGAAATCTTGTCACCTACTTCAGAAAGTGCCTTCTCGGTCTGGAATACGAAAGAGTCTGCATCATTTCTGGTTTCAACTGCTTCTTTTCTCTTCTTATCCTGTGCTTCGAACTCAGCAGCTTCCTTTACTGCTCTTTCGATTTCATCATCAGACATGTTAGAACCTGCTGTAATAGTAATGTGCTGTTCCTTACCGGTTCCCAAATCCTTAGCAGATACGTTTACGATACCGTTTGCATCGATATCGAAGGTAACTTCGATCTGAGGAACACCTCTACGTGCAGGGGGAATACCATCCAAACGGAACTGGCCGAGAGACTTGTTGTCTCTTGCAAACTGTCTTTCACCCTGTACTACGTTAATATCAACTGCAGTCTGGTTGTCAGCTGCGGTAGAGAAAATCTGGCTCTTCTTGGTAGGGATAGTTGTATTTCTTTCAATCAATCTGGTAGCCACACCACCCATGGTCTCGATAGAGAGTGAAAGAGGTGTTACGTCTAACAAAAGAATTTCGCCTGCACCTGCATCGCCTGCGAGCTTACCGCCCTGAATAGAAGCACCGATTGCTACACACTCATCAGGATTCAAAGACTTGCTGGGCTCTTTGCCGGTCAACTGTCTTACCTTATCCTGTACTGCAGGAATACGTGTAGAACCACCAACCAAAAGCACCTGACCCAAGTCAGCATTGGTCAAACCTGCATCCTTCATAGCATTCTGAACAGGGATTGCTGTTCTTTCTACCAAATCATGTGTTAATTCATCAAATTTTGCACGAGTTAAGTTTACATCAAAATGCTTAGGACCTTCTGCTGTAGCGGTGATGAAAGGAAGGTTGATGTTGGTGGTCATTGCAGAAGAAAGCTCCTTCTTAGCCTTTTCAGCTGCTTCTTTCAATCTCTGCATAGCCATCTTATCGCTAGATAAGTCTACACCTTCTGTTTTCTTGAATTCATCAAGCATCCACTGAGTAATCTTGTTGTCGAAGTCATCACCACCGAGACGGGTATCACCGTTGGTTGCCAATACTTCGATAACGCCATCACCGATTTCGATAATGGAAACGTCGAAAGTACCGCCACCTAAGTCGTAAACCATAATCTTCTGCTCTTTTTCATTATCCAAACCGTAAGCAAGTGCTGCTGCGGTAGGCTCGTTAATGATACGCTTTACATCAAGACCTGCAATCTTACCTGCATCCTTGGTTGCCTGACGCTGAGCATCGTTGAAGTATGCAGGAACAGTAATAACTGCATCTGTTACCTTCTCGCCCAAATAGCTCTCAGCATCTGCTTTCAACTTCTGCAAAATCATAGCAGAAATCTGCTGAGGAGAATATTTCTTGCCATCGATGGTACGTCCGTTGTCGGTACCCATATCTCTCTTAATAGATGCGATGGTCTTGTCTGCGTTGGTTACTGCCTGACGCTTTGCAGGCTCACCGATTAATCTTTCTCCTGTCTTTGTAAATGCAACTACGGAAGGAGTTGTTCTTGCGCCTTCTGCATTTGCGATAACGGTGGGTTTACCACCTTCCATAACAGCTACACAGCTGTTGGTTGTACCTAAGTCAATACCAATAATTTTACCCATTCTTTTTTCCTCCATTTTATCTAATAAATTATATATTTTTCAGTCGCATTTGTGCTTCGCACAATTCCCCATTCACTACGGGCTTCGCCCTACGTTCATGTGGCAGCGTTCGTCAAATGTAAGCCTCATACTGCAGGCATATTCGGCTTCCGCTTGACTCACTGGGCGACTGCCACCATGCTATGTCTTACTACACCGTCGCGGTAGGTATACCCCTTTATGAATTCCTGTACCACCACGCCGGACTCAAACTCCGGATTTTCCACCTGCATTACTGCGTTATGGAAGTTCGGGTCAAATTCCTGTCCGATTGCTTCGATGGGTTTCACACCGATTTTGTCCAGCTCATCCATCATCTGCTTATACACCTGATTCATACCTTTTACAAAAGCGTCCTCTGCGTCAGCATCTTCTACCGTTGCAAAGCCTCTTTCAAAGTTGTCGATAACCGGTAAAATCTTTTCAATAACACTCTTGGCACCGGTTTCAAACATTGTCTGCTTTTCTTTTTCCGTTCTGTTACGGAAGTTTTCAAATTCTGCCAGCTGGCGCTTTACCTTGTCTTCCAACTCTGCAATTTTTTCCTTGGAAGCATCTGCCTTCTTATCTGCCTTAGCCTGCTTCTTAGCAGCCTTTTTCTCTGCCCAGGTCTTGGGCTCGCTTCCTTCGCAAGTTTCCTCGCCGCAAGCATCATCTGCTACTGTATCTTCACTGTCGGGAGCACCGCTGTCTGCCATTGTATCCTCACTGTCCGGCGCACCGCTGTCTGCCCCAGTGTCCATCTCTTCTTCTAAAATTTCCTTTTCCTGCTCTGTCATCTCATCGCCCTTTCTACTTCTTATATAAGTCATCCAATTGGTGCATCATGGTCCGAAGTGTCCCCACTACCTTTTCGTAGTCCATACGCTTAGGACCGATAATACCTATGGTTCCTTTCATTCCTTCTTCCAACTCGTAGGTGGCCGTTACCACACTACAATCCTTCATACCGCTGACCGGCGCTTCCTCGCCGATGTAAATCTGTATGCCGGTATTCTTTTCGTCTGCCAAAGTCTCATGCACCAGTTCATTCAAGGTGTCTTTTTCTTCAAAGGCATTAATTAGCTGGCTGGCTTTCTGCTGGTCTGCCAATTCCGGATAGCGGAAAATATTGTTGGTACCGCTGGTGTAGATTTCCAAATCCTCATCTGCCTTAATGGCACCTGCCACTGCATCCAGAACCTCACCTACGATGTCGCTGTGAATACCCGCCTGCTGCTTCAATGCCGCTATCATACCCAAATTGATTTCCTCAATGGCCAGACCGTTTAAATGAGTATTCAGCAGAATATTTAACTTAAGCAGTGTCTCATCTGACAACTCCTGCGTCACCCGAAGCATGTTATTTTTAATCACATTGCCCTCGATGACGATAACCGCCAGAATCTGATTGTAATCCACTCTGGACAACTGAATGAATTTCAGTTTGTTCCGATGTGTTTGCGGAGCACTGATCATGGTCGCATACTGAGTATTCTGTGCCAGCACCTTTACTACCTGCTTGAGTAGCAGCTCCATTTTGTCCTGACGCTCTACCAGCATCTCCTTCATCTCCACCACTTCTCGCTCTTTTTGCTCCATCATGGTGTCCACATAAAAGCGATAACCCTTATCCGAAGGGATTCGTCCTGCAGATGTATGTGGCTGATAAATATAACCCAGCTCCTCCAAATCTGCCATCTCGTTTCGAATGGTTGCCGAACTAAGATTCAAATCTGTATACTTTGAAATGGTTCGACTGCCCACCGGCTCACCGGTTTCCAAGTAGTTACGAATCACTGCCTGCAGTATTTTCTTTTTACGTTCATCCAGTTCCAACACATTCACCCCTTCTCGGATTATTAGCACTCATCCAAAAGGAGTGCTAACATCTTCTTACCATAAAATATCACTTACTATTTCTATTGTCAACAGATTTTGCGCAAAATAATTATAAAGAAATTATTAAAAAGAAAAAGTGCCCGGTGTCTACATAACCTCTCGGTCACATAGGCATCAGGCACTTATGTACGTTCTTAATTAGATGTCAAAGCTTCCGCACTCAGTTTCGTTGAATACGTAGTATACTTTGCTCTCTTCAGGCTTTACGTAAAGTTCCATGCTGGTCATTTCGTTAGCCTTCTTCTTTAATTCATTTTTCCAAATTTCCTTTGCAGTCTTTACGAAATCGTCCTGTGTATATGACTTTCCTGCGAACTGCAAGATTACTTCTGCTTTCTTTGCCATTGTTATAGGCTCCTTTCAAAATAAGTATTTTCTCCTCAATTAAAAGCCATCACTTTTAACAGTGTACAGTTTATTCTAAATGTAGAAGATTGTCAATAGATAATTTGCAAATGCGAACATTTACAAAAGTACAAGTTCCTGATTTTTCATTAACCGGGTTATTAATCCCTTATATTTTTCCGTCCCAAAATCTTCAACGATACAGGTCACTCTGGCTCCTGCATCCTTAGAGGATGCTCCGCATAAGAAGATTCGTTCCGCTTTTGTACCATAGTCAAGCACAATAAACCTATCATGATAGATTCCTCCTGTTTTCTTAAGCTTTAGTTGAATCGCAGGGTATTCTCTGAGAAAATCATTGTATTCCACCTTATGTAATCTGTTTCCTACGTTATCACTAAAAAGCGTTATATCCACACCCGCAGGTGCATTTTTCAAAAGCACCAATGTGCGTAAGCCGATATAGTTATCTACCACATATATAGTTTTCTTTGCTTGTCCATATATTCCTGAGTAAGCCAAATCTGCCGCACAATACTTTGTATTATACATAAGCCAGCCATTGTCTTCCTTGTCCACAAAGCTATTCATCATGTCTGTCAAATCCGACTTTGTAACCACATCCCCAAGACAGTCCATCACATCACACATCTGTTTCTCCACAGAACACATATCTAACTTTAATTTTTGAATATCGCATGTATTTTCTGCTGTCTGCATGGAAAGCTGAATGTATTCTCGCTGTCCGATTAACTCCCGATTGTCCCAAATATAATCTTTCATTTTCTTAAATGTGCGCACTAATGCCCTGCTTTGTTTTATGGCCAGTTCACCTCGGAGTACCGTCATCAGCATATAGATTCCCTGCTCTGTAAATGCCAGTGGCAAATATCTTGAACCGCCCCAACTTGAGGTGAAATATTTGCACCTCAAGTTCTCCCATTCGTCTTTTATCAATTGGAACATAAAATCGTCACCTTCAAATTTCGCCATGTTATTTTTTACCTGACGATTAAAATTCTTTGTTTCATAGCCATAGATTTCTGCTAAATCCACATCCAACATTACCTTATAACCGCGGACAGTGTATATTTTGTTTTGTATGGCGTCTTCTGAAACAATTGCTACCTCCATGGTATTTTTCTCACTTTTGCTTCCTTCCATAAGCATGAAATCCTCCTTAAGTTGTAGTAAAAATAGGTATACCCGGCGAGACTGCCAAGATATGATGTAAGATGCAGCATTAAGAGTGCCGCAAAATTTTTTGTAAGCTCACAGAAAGGGAGCTTGGTATGAATTGATATTAACATCGAAATATAGGGGCGTCAATGGATTGTCATAAATATTGGGCATTTCTGAACATTACTAAAAATAAGCACCACAGGCATTGCCCATGGCGCTTTCTCTTTACCACTCTCTTATAAAAACAATCCAAACACAACCAGCACCACCGCACCTAATGCAATTCTGTACCATCCGAACACCTTAAAGTCATGCTTCTTAATATATGAAAGCAGGAATCTTAAGATAAACAGGGACACCACAAAGGCCACCACGCTACCGGTGAGCAAGCATGCAATTTCCACACCCGTAAAGTCAAATCCGAACTTCACAAGTTTTAATAAGCTGGCGCCGAACATAACCGGAATCGCCAGAAAAAAGGTATATTCAGAAGCCACCTTTCTGGAAACACCGATTAACAGCGCACCTAAAATCGTTGCGCCGGAACGGGAAGTACCGGGAAATACCGCCGCAATTACCTGAAATACACCAATCCAGACTGCCATTTGATAGGTCAGCTCGCTCAAACCGTTTACTTTTGCTTCTTTTCCCTTGTTCCAGTTTTCAATAATAATAAAGCCAACACCGAACACAATCAGCGCAATCGCAATACACACCGGATTGTAGAACAATTCTTCAAACACTTCATCAAACAAAATACCGATGACTGCTGCCGGCACGCAGGATACCAGAATCTTAAACCACAGAGTCATAATATCCATCTTTACAAAGGACATCAGTCCCTTTTTGCCTTCACGCTCTTTCTTAGATAATGCAAAAGGCCAAATCTGACTCCAGAACAACACAACTACCGCCAGAATGGCACCTAACTGAATCACCACTTCAAACATTTCAAAGAAACCGTCTCTTGTCTCCACAAAAGGTATCAGTTCCTTTGCCAATATCAAATGTCCGGTGCTGCTCACGGGAAGCCACTCAGTGATACCTTCCACAATACCGTAAATAATCGCTTTAATAATTTCTAACATTTTTTCCTCATTTCACCGGCTCTTAAAATTCAGCCGCCATATTATTCTATGACTCCAAATACTGTATCATCTGCTCGAAACAGTCTTGTGCGTCCTGATAGCCTTGCAAATACAATGCTTCAATTTTTTTCGGGTCCTTCTCCAAACGTCCCACTTCGCTGGGATTTGTCGGCTGAATCACAAAGGCCTGCCCGTTTTCCTGCTGCCTGCGCAGGAACTCCATAGTGTCATTATATGCCGTATGTCGCTTCTTCATGAGTTCGTAAACCTTGGGAAACTTGCGATAACGAGCCTTGAGCAGCCCCAGCTTACTTGCAGGCTTACGCACATAACCCACTTCCTTGGTAAGTATCACAATGTTCTTTTCATTGCCGTCCAAGATAGACTTCTGAATGGGAATAGCATCAGAAATACCGCCATCTAAATAAAGCTTACCGTCGATTTCCACATTTCTGGACACCAGTGGTAATGACGCAGACGCACGTACTTTCACCAAATCCGCAAAACCATCCTTCACACGTAAGTACTCCGGCTTGCCGGTTTCAATATTCGTCACTACAGCATATGCTTTTCCTGTATATTTCATGTAGGTCTCATTATCAAAAGGATCATACTTTCTCGGAATTAAATTGTAGCACATATCCACATTAAAAATATCCCCCGTTTTCACCAAGCTCCTCACACTGCAATAACGCTTGTCATTAGCATAACGGATGCCGATATTAATACTGCGCTTCTTTTGCTTGGATAAGTAGCTCATCATATGAATGGCACCCGCAGATACTCCGTACACTCTGGAAAATTCGATTCCTTTCTCTAAAAAGAAATCCAGCACACCCGTGGTGTAGGCACCCTTCATACCGCCGCCTTCCAAAACCAATCCTGCCTGATACATTGTCATTCACTCCTCTTCCGGTTGCCTATTCTTCCGTAAACAACCACGCGCATCTCTTATCTGTCCGGATAGACTTCCTCTACAAACTTGCGAAGCGCCACCAAAGAACGCTCTACCTTTTCGGTATCGATACAGTAAGCCATTCTGAAATATCCCGGTGCACCGAAACTGTCACCCGGTACCAGTACCAAATCGTACTTCAACGCCTTTTCACAGAATACCTTTGCATCCTCTTCCAAAGCCTTGGGGAAAATATAGAAGGTTCCGCCCGGTTTCACCACTGTAAAGCCCAGCTCAACCAAACAATTATAAATTAAGTTCATATTGGTTTCGTAAACACTTAAGTCTGCGGTCTTGTCCAATACCTGTGCCACTGCCAACTGGATAATGGAAGGAGGACAGTTGTGGCCGATACCTCTGGAAATCTGACCGCACATATTTACCATAGTTGCCGCTTCCGCACATGCAGGATTAATTGCCACATAACCGATGCGTTCACCCGGCAAGGACAATGATTTAGAGAAGGAATAGCACATAATGGTATTATCATAATAAGAAGAAACACAGGGCGCATCCACACCATCAAATACGATTTCACGGTAAGGTTCATCGGAAATAATGAAGATGTCATGACCGTACTCAGCAGACTTCTTGCGTAATGTATCAGCCAACTTCTCAATGGTTTCCTTGGAATATACGATACCGGAAGGATTGTTGGGTGTATTAATCAAAACCGCCATGGTCTTTTCGTTTAACATTTCTTCAAATGCCTCAAAATTAATCTGGAAATCTGCCGTATTGGGGGGCACGATTTTCAGCACGGCACCGGTCAAATTCACATAAGGATTATATTCCGGGAAGAAAGGTGCAAAAGTCAATATCTCATCACCCGGCTCTGTCACCAGACGAAAGGCATGTGCAAGCGCACCTGCTGCACCGGAAGCCATGAAAATATGCTCCGCCTTGTAGGGAATTCCGAAACGCTCACTTAAAGAAGCTGCTACTGCTTCTCTTACGGAAGTAATACCCAGACTGGGACTGTAGCCGTGGAGAACGTTGGTCTCCTGTGTAGCCAGCATATGTATCATTCTGTCCGTAAATTCCTGAGGAACCGGCACGGAAGGATTACCCAGACTGTAATCAAATACATTTTCATAACCAATCTCTGCACCTCTTGCAGTTGCAAACTCCGACAACTGTCTGATTACCGACTTGCCGGATAACATATCTTTATATTTCTGTACGATCATTTGAAACACCTTACCTTTCTATACTTTATGCCTTGCAGGCTCTTCTTGACCTCCGGCATTTTTCCTACGCTTTATAGTATACCATTTTTCTGCTATTTGCAAGAATTCCTTACAATACCGCAACGATTCGCTCTCTTTCCCATTGCTCTTTGCACGTTACTTCCCTCAAACGTGCTACTTTTTCCATTGTTGATTTTCAATGAATGTTATATGATATGTATATTCCAAAAACACATGCTTCCCCGGACCCTCCCCTGAAATACGTGTCCGGGTGCAAGCTCCTTTGGTTAGGAAAGGACATATACCTATGAAAGAATCAAGAAGAAACAGAAAGAACGGTTTTTATACCATCGACCCGGAAGGGACCGAAAAAATAGTACAGGGAGCAGGCAAAGTAGCAGGCATTATTGCCATCATCGTAGTTGCAGCCGCTTTACTTTTCAGCTCTACCTACCAAATTAAAGAACAGGAGCAGGCCGTACTGATTACTTTCGGTAATGCAAAAGCAGTGACAGAGCCGGGCTTACATTTTAAAATTCCCTTTATTCAAAAGGTGAAAAAAGTAAATACTACCATTCAAGGCTTTGCCATCGGTTATAATATGGAAGACAATACCAGCACCGAAGAGTCCATGATGATTACTTCCGATTATAATTTTGTAAATGTGGACTTTTTCGTAGAATACAAATTTTCTGACCCGGTAAAGGCAGTTTACAATTCATCTGACCCGGTGGGTATTCTGAAAAATATCAGTCAAAGTTGTATCCGTACCGTTATCGGCAGTTACACAGTGGACGATGTCCTTACTACCGGTAAAAACGAAATCCAGGCTGCTATCAAAACCATGATTATGGAGCGACTTGATGAGCAGGATCTGGGTATCCAGTTGATTAATATTACCATCCAGGATTCCGAGCCCCCCACCGCTGCAGTTATGGAAGCTTTTAAGGCTGTTGAAAATGCAAAGCAGGGTAAGGAAACCGCTTTGAACAACGCTAATAAGTACCGCAACGAGCAGATTCCTTTGGCAGAAGCAAAGGTGGACGCTATCATCAAAGCAGCAGAAGCGAAACGACTCGAACGTATTAATGAAGCAACTGCTCAGGTAGCCCGTTTCAATGCCATGTATGAAGAATATATGAAAAACCCCACCGTTACCAAACAGCGTATGTTTTATGAAACCATGGAAGAAATTCTTCCCGACTTAAAGATTATTATCGAAAGTCCAAGCGGTAACATGCAAACCATTTATCCTGTAGAATCCTTTGTTACTACAGACCCTCAGAATTAATATAAAGTCATTTCAACTGACAGAAAGTAGGACAATATGAAAAAAGCAAAACGAATCGCTCTGGTAATCGTGCTTTTGGCACTGGTTATTATCGGTGCTAACAGTATCGTTATTACAAACGAAGATGAATACAGCCTGATTCGTCGTTTCGGTAAAGTGGACTATGTCATTTCCGAAGCGGGTATCAGCTTCAAAATACCTTTTATTCAGACAGCGGACAAATTGCCCAATCAGACCTTATTGTACGATTTGGCACCCTCTGATGTTATTACCAGCGATAAAAAAACCATGATTTGCGACAGTTATATTTTATGGCGCATTTCAGATCCCTTAAAATTCGCCCAGACCTTAAACTCATCCGTAACCAACGCTGAAAATCGTCTGGATACCATCGTGTATAACTCTACCAAAAACGTTATCAGTAGCACTTCACAGGATGATGTAATCTCCGGAAGAGACGGGAAACTGTCAGCGGCTATTATCGCCCACATCGGAAATGCTCTGGACCAATACGGCATTGTACTTTTGGATTTCGAAACCAAACAGCTGGATTTGCCTGCTGATAATAAAGCTGCCGTATACGAGCGTATGATTTCCGAACGTGACAACATTGCTGCTACCTATACTGCTGAAGGTAATTCGGAGGCGCAGATTATCCGCAATACCACCGACAAGGAAGTTACTATTAAAATTTCCGAAGCCGAAAAAGACGCTGAAATCCTGATTGCTGACGGTGAAGCAGAATATATGCGTATTCTTTCCGAAGCATATGCAGACGAGTCCAAAACAGACTTCTACTCCTTCGTCAGAAGCCTGGACGCTTTGAAAATCTCTATGCAGGGAAATAATAAGACATTAATTCTTTCACCGGATTCACCTATTGCACAAATTTTCTACGGAGAATAACTCAGAAAACATCTTACCTCATATAAATGCATAACCACAAAAAAAGACCGGAACTCCTTTAGGGGCCCGGTCTTTTGCCTTGTTTTACCATAATAAAATTTCATCAATCTTTGCACGTTCTTCCGCTGTAAACGCGGTGTTCTGTATGGTTCCGATATTATCCAGAATCTGTGAGGGCTTGGAAGCACCAACCAATACACTGGTAATATCTCCGTCTCTCAGAATCCACGACAGGGCCATTTGTGCCAGTGTTTGTCCGCGTTCTGCCGCCAATTCATTCAAAGCACGCACCTTGCGCAGTACCTCCTCCGAAATATTGGTCTCCTTCAAAAACCTGCCGTCTGTCTTTACACGACTGTCCTCAGGAATACCATGCAAATAGCGGTCTGTAAGCATTCCCTGTGCTAAAGGGCTAAAGGTAATAATACCGATACCGTTTGCCGCCGCATAATCCTTCAAACCATCCTTTTCTATATCCCGGTTAAACATATTATAACTACGCTGGTTAATGATAAAGGGCGTTCCTAACTCCTTAAACATCTCCGCCGCTTCCATGGTTTGCTTCTTATTATAATTGGAAATGCCCACATACAATGCTTTACCGGCTCTTACAATACCATCCAGCGCACGCACTGTCTCTTCCAACGGAGTCCCCGGATCCGGCCTGTGATGATAATAAATATCCACATAATCCAGCCCCATACGTTTCAAACTCTGGTCTAAACTTGCCACCAGGTACTTTTTACTTCCCCAGTCCCCATAAGGTCCCGGCCACATATCATAACCGGCCTTGGTAGAAATCACCAATTCGTCACGATACATACCCATACTTTTTTTCAGCACCTGTCCGAAATTAGCTTCCGCTGCCCCAGGCTCCGGTCCGTAATTGTTTGCCAAATCAAAATGAGTAATACCATTGTCAAATGCCGTATGGCACATATCCAAGATATTTTGAAAATCTGCATTACTGCCGAAATTGTGCCATAATCCCAAAGACACTTCCGGCAAAAACAATCCGCTTCTTCCGCATCGATTATACTTCATCTTTTCATATCGTTTACTGTCCGCTGTATACATCTGCATCCCCCTTCTCAAACATTGCTTCTTCCTCCGGCGCCTGCCATATTAACAACCAATAATTAATCTCTTTCTCCGTCGACATATCCTTTGCCGTCTCTTTCCGCGTAAGTGATTCCTGCACGCGAAATCCCAGCTTTTTCGCTACATGCAATGACATCTCATTCTCTGTCTGAATCAGTGTCATAACACGCGGGAACCCAAAGGCCGTCGTTGCGTACTCCAAAATCCCGCGACAAACCTCTGTTGCGAGTCCTCTTCCCTGCCAGGGCTGTCCGATCACATAGCCCAACTCCGGCATATCGTAACCTTCCCGCACATTTAAACCTGCACGTCCCACGATTTCACCGGTTTCTTTCAAAATCACCGTCCATACCCCGAACTCAAAATAGTGATATATCTTTTCCACATATTCTCTAATATATGCCCGTTCACTTATTTTGCTTTCATATAAATCCTCTGTATATCTGGTCATTTCCGGAGCACTGTAAATCTCATAAAAAGCATCCACATCATCCGGAACGGTTTCCCTCAAATAACAACGCTCTGTCTCCAGAATATCCCATGGAATATCACGATACCTGCGATAAACCCGTTCAACATACTCTGCATCCAAACTTTGCGGCTCCTCAAACGCATACCAGGCAGCCGACAAATCCTCCTGTCTGTTCCCCGGATGCAGATACACCGCCACGGGAAGTTCTTCTGTTGTCAGCCGCATCACCGTCTCCCGACAATCCGTAATATACAGTGCGTCCTGTGCTGAAGGATAGCCTTCTTCAGGCAGCATAGCTTCACAAGAAATACCTTTTCCTTTCAGTTCACTCACCAAACCGCCGAACCCGCTTAACCGCCTGCCATGACTCAATATCAAATACACTTTTTTTAAATAAAACTCTCCGTATTTGTTTTGCATAATCATCTTTACGTTCCAGAAAATATAGAGTATAATGTACGCGAGTTATAAGTTACTCGCATTTTTATCATACCAAATAAGTGTATGAAACGTAAATATAAATATGTAAAGTGAGGAAAAAAAATGGCACAAAATCCTATTGTAACGATTACCATGGAAAGCGGCGATGTTATTAAATTGGAACTTTATCCTGAAATCGCTCCTACTTCCGTAAACAACTTTATCAGCTTGATTAAAAAGAACTTCTACGACGGCTTGATTTTCCATCGTGTTATCAGAGGTTTCATGATCCAGGGCGGTTGTCCAGACGGCACCGGTATGGGTGGCCCCGGCTACAGCATCAAGGGTGAATTTTCTCAGAACGGTTTCCAGAACACCTTGAAGCATACTGAAGGCGTGTTGTCCATGGCCAGAAGCATGTTCACGGATTCTGCAGGAAGCCAGTTCTTTATTATGCACAAGAACTCT
This sequence comes from Acetatifactor sp., assembly GCA_045590095.1. Classification (GTDB taxonomy): domain Bacteria; phylum Bacillota; class Clostridia; order Lachnospirales; family Lachnospiraceae; genus Acetatifactor. The sequence continues at coordinate 90,842 of JAZNQI010000011.1, forward strand.
CCTCATCTGGATGGTGCATACGCAGCATTCGGCAAAGTAACCGAAGGTATGGACGTAGTAAATAAGATTGCTGAAACCGCAACCGATTACAGCGACAGACCTTTAGAGAAGCAGATTATGAAGAGTGTTACCGTAGAAACCTTCGGCGTAGAGTATCCCGAACCCGAAAAATTAGGCGAACGCTAAAAATAGTTCTAAAGTACCAGATGACCGGCATTTTATAGGGTTTTCCCCCTAAAAAGTGCCGGTTGTTCATATTTTGTTCATAAATCATTAAATAATATTTAAATTCATTATCATGTTTTGGACATTTCTGTATTTTATACTACAATTAAGCAAGAAGTTGCACTTACGCAAATAACAGTTAATTGTTTATAATAACTTTTTCATAATAATTGCCAAGTAAATTCTCCTTTACTTGGCATCCTCCCTTTTTAGGGAGTTTTTTTTGTTTACTTGACACATTTCTTTACCTATTATATTATTACATTAGTGTACTAAAGTAAAATATTCTATTAATACGAGAGGTCAATTTATGAAAAAACTACGCAAAAAGAGTATCAGAACCACACTGCCCCTTTTCCTTCTTTTCTGCATTGTCGGTGGTGCTTTTATCGGGGTTGCAACGCCCTCCCTGCTGACGGCAGCCAAAGACCCCATTCCTTTGGAAGAAGTCGATTTTGACGGTGATATTGAAGGTCTGTATGTAACCGGAACTTTATACGGTATCTATGATTGTTACTGCGAGAATTTCAAAAACCGTTCCACCACTTCAAAAGAGTATATTATTGATGCTAATGATTTCTACTATATGGGATTGTCTGTTGACAAAAAGGATGTGGATAAATCAGATGCTCTTATGGATGTTTCCTGGGATTTCCTGGATGGCAAAGCAACCTATGAAGAGCTGGAAGAAAAGCAATTCGAAATCACAGGTACTATCTCAGCTATTCCCAAAGACAGTCTCCGTTTTTATAATGAATATATAAATGATGTGGCAATGGGAGACCCCAGCTTAAGAGCCGACTTCTTACCTTACTACATAGAAATGAATAAAGTCGGAAACTTTACGATAGGCACTGTATGGGTTTTTTGTATCGTAGGCGGTGTATTCATCTTTTTAGGTATTCTGTTCCTCGTATTGGCCATAAGCGGTTTCTACCAAAAATCTATCAAGAAATATATTGCTAACAGCGGTGCTCCTGAGATGACCGAAGAACGTATAGAACGATTCTTTGAAAATACACGCGAAATTAACGGAATGTACTATAATAATGAATTCATTTGCGGGCAACACGGAAGTACTACCGTCTTTGGTGAAACCTCAAAAATCGCTTGGATTTACACACATGTAACCAAGAATAAGAGCTACTTTATTACTGTCAGCAAAACTCACGACCTTGTAATTTGTTTCACTGACGGTACCCGACATTTCGTTTCCATGAAAAGTGAATCAGTGGCACAGCAGCACATAAACAGACTCTCCGAGCTTTGTCCTAAAGCAATCTTTGGTTATTCTGACGAGTTAAGCAATCTGTTTAACCGCTCTTTGCCCTCATTCTTAAATTTGCGGTATAATCAACAAAATACAGATTCAAACTCAATATTAAATGAGTAATTCAAAAAGCGGATGCCTACACAAACGGCACCCGCTTTCTTATTTACAATTTCTTGTTTACAAATGATTAAGCCTGACCTACTGAACCAAACAATTCCATCTTTTCCTTAACGGTAGCCTTGATTGCTTCGAAGCCGGGAGCTAAGAGCTTACGAGGGTCAAATCCCTTACCCTGTAAATCCTTACCTTCTTCCACATATTTTCTGGTAGCTGCAGCAAATGCAAGCTGGCACTCAGTGTTAACGTTAATCTTAGCAACACCTAAAGAGATTGCCTTCTTAATCATATCTGCAGGGATACCTGTACCACCATGAAGAACTAAAGGCATATCGCCGGTCTTCTGCTGGATAGCATCCAAAGTTTCAAAGCTTAAGCCCTGCCAGTTTGCAGGATACTTACCATGAATGTTACCAATACCTGCTGCAAGGAAATCGATTCCCAAGTCAGCGATTGCCTTACACTCGTTAGGATCTGCACATTCACCTGCACCTACTACACCGTCTTCTTCTCCGCCGATAGAACCAACTTCTGCTTCTACAGAGATTCCCTTAGCATGAGCATCCTTAACAATCTGAGTGGTCTTCTCTACGTTTTCTTCGATTGCATAATGAGAACCATCGAACATAACTGAAGAGAAACCGGCTTCCATACACTTATAGCAGTGCTCGAATGAGCCGTGATCTAAGTGAAGAGCTACAGGAACGGTGATGTTTAAATCCTTAATTAAACCGTTAACCATACCAACTACTACATCGTAGCCGCCCATGTACTTGCCTGCGCCTTCAGAAACACCTAAAATAACAGGTGAGTTGTTTTCCTGTGCAGTTAAAAGAATTGCCTTGGTCCATTCCAAGTTGTTGATGTTAAACTGACCTACAGCATAATGGCCAGCTTTTGCTTTTTTAAGCATTTCAGTTGCTGAAACTAACATTTTTACTTCCTCCGTAAATATATTTTGAAATAAGGCATGAACCATGCCTAAATTTTTCACCGCTATTCAATATAGCACACTTCTTTTTAAATGGGAATATGTTTGTTAAAAATTTACCAAAATTATACTTCCCCGCAAAGGTACTTCTCGATATCTGCAACAGCCGCTTCTTCATCTGCACCGTCTGCCATAACAGAAACGGTTTCGCCTGAGTTCAAGCCCAAACTCATCATACCCATGATACTCTTAGCATTTACTTTTCTGTCAGCTGATTCCAAATAAACGGTACTGTCGTACTTGCTGGCTACCTGAACCAACATTGCTACCGGTCTTGCTTCCAAACCATTCTGCAATTTAATTTCTACTGTCTTTTTTGTCATAATATCACTCCTCCCGAACTACTACCTAAGTGTTTTTGCAATTTCGCTCAGCTTTCGTAATCTGTGATTCACACCGGATTTTCCTACCGGCGGATCCAGCTCCTCTCCCAACTCTTTCAAGGGCATCTCCGGATTTTCCAATCGAGCCTCTGCAATCTGTTTCAGATTTGCGGGCAAATTATGAAATCCCAGCTTTTCCTTAATCAGTAAAATATCTTCGATTTGCTTTCCTGCGGCCTCCACTGTTTTAGAAATATTGGCAGCTTCACAGTTTACTCTTCTGTTTACCGTGTTTCGTACTTCCTTTAGGATACGCAAATTTTCCAAATTCATCAGCGCAATATGCGCTTCCATCACATTGAGCAGCTCCACAATCGCTTTGCCTTCCTTCATGTAAACCACAAAATATTTTTTGCGCTTTACAATTTTGCTTTCGATTTCGAAGTTCAACATGATCTCCCGAAGTTGATTCGCCTTCTCCTCATCGGTACATACAAGTTCCAAATGATAGCCTTTTTCCGGTGCACTTACAGAACCTATGCTCAAAAATGCGCCTCTTAAAAAGGCTCTCTGACAACAGGAATTCTTCACCAGCAATGAGCTTACCGGTTTATTCAAGTCTCCAAATTTATGATATATCTCCTGTACTTTGGGCTCATCTATCTCAGCACCAGCCTCTATATTAAATGTTTTTTTCAATAATGTAAAGCCTTTTCTTACTACAGTTTCATTTTCTGTCTGAAATCCAATGGTGTATTTCCCTTCATTATCACATCCAAACTGCCCTACAAAATTCAAAATAGCAGCCAATTCTGCCATTTGACAGTGCCTTGCCGTTCCTATGTGTTTTGCCAGTTCTTCTTTTACATCATGTGAAAACGACATGACTTACCTCCTGCAAATTTATATTCCTTCGCATGCATACAAACCTTGTTCGAATTCCGTTTCGTCGTCACACTGTGACTACTTACCGGCCACAGTGATATCTCTGTGGTGTACATTGATTCCGTAGTCACCTTTGTCCTTCAAACGTTTATAAAGCTCGTTTGCCACTGTCACACTTCGATGTTTTCCGCCGGTACAACCTACCGCTACTACCAACCGGTACTTGCCTTCTTTTACATAATTAGGAATCAGAAAAGAAAGCATGTCTGTCAGTTTATCCAAAAAGATATCGAATTCCTCACTTGCTTTTACAAAGTCCTGTACTTCCGCATCATTACCGGTTTTATGCTTCAACTCATCCACATAGTAAGGATTGGGCAGAAATCTCACATCAAACACCAAGTCCACATCGGAAGGAATACCGTGTTTAAAGCCAAAAGACATAATATTAACCATTAAGTTGTTGTAGTCTTCATCCCGCACAAAGATGCGATCCAGCTCTGCCTTCAAATCCTTTGTCAACAAACCTGTGGTATCAATAATATAATCTGCCAACTCACGAATGGCACTCAAGCCCTTGCGTTCCTTGGCAATACCATCCGCAATCATGCCCTTGGGTTCCACCGGGTGCACACGTCTGCTTTCCTTATAACGTTTCATCAGAGTGGCATCATTTGCCTCCAGAAAAAGAACTTCTACCGGGTACCCTTTTTCTTTCAATCCGGAAATAACACCGGCTGCGTCTTCAAAAAACTGATCTGCTCTGGCATCCAATCCCAGCACCACATTTTCGATTTCATTATTTGGCATGGTCAAAAGGCTGACAAATTTATCCACCAAAGATATGGGCAAATTATCCACACAATAATATCCCGCGTCTTCCATCATCTTCATAACGGTGTTCTTGCCGCCACCACTCATTCCCGTAACAATTACCAGTCTCATATATACACCCCTGCATATCGCAAACATCTCTTGCGATACTGCCTAAATAAAAAACCTCTGTTTCTCACACAACTTTACTATCCCAGAAAAATAACTTCCGGTTCCAAATCCACATCAAACTGTGCCTTTACTTCTTTCTGCACCTGCCTGATAAGCTCCTTTACATCCTTCGCTGTGGCATCACCCTTATTAATCACAAAACCACAATGCTTTTCCGATACCTGCGCGCCGCCTACCTGAAAGCCTCGAAGCCCGGCATTCATAATCAGTGCTCCTGCGAAATGCCCCTCAGGACGTTTAAACGTACTTCCCGCACTGGGAAATTCCAGCGGCTGCTTTTCCCGACGTTTCTTTGCCAAATCGTCCATGGCAGCTTTAATCTTCTCCGGGTTACCATCCTGTAATTGTATCCTCACTTCCGTTACAATTACAGGCATTCTCTTTAAGATACTGGTTCTGTAGCCAAACTCCATGGCAGCATTGTCCAAAAGCAATACCTCACCATCGCTGTTCAATACCTGAACAGCAGTAATAACGTCCTTTAATTCTCCGCCGTAAGCGCCTGCATTCATTACTGCACCGCCGCCAATGGTTCCGGGAATTCCTGCGGCAAATTCGAAGCCCGTCAAACCTTTTTCCAACGCCACGTGAGCAATCCTGCTCATCAGTGCGCCGGCTTGGGCTATGATACAGGTTCCCTCCACGCGGATATCATTCATTTTATCCGCAATTTCCAAAATAACACCCGGGTACCCTTCGTCGCTTACCAACAGATTACTACCGTTTCCCAACACATAATAAGGGATCTGCAGGCTCTGTAAATAAGCCTGCACTTCCTTTAATTGCAAGGTATTTCCCACACGCACAAAACAATCTGCTTCTCCGCCGATTCGAAAAGTGGTATGCTTCTTCATAGGTTCCTTAACCAATATGTTTTCTGCCGGTAATAACTGTTCTAACGCTTCTATAACCGCCTTACTAATCATGTTTACACTCGTTCTTTCTAAATTTATTATCCCATACTTTCATCCGTTATTCGCAAAATCGCCTTTTCAAGTTTTCCCTTTTGCTCGTGCACGACTCTGTATTAACAGAGTACTAATGCCGCTGCTCCAAAGATACCCGCATCGTTACCTAAAGTTGCCAAGGTAAGCTTCGCATCACGGCATCCGCGGAATACATACTTCTCATAAGCAGGCTTAATGTAATCAAACAACATATCGCCGGCTTTGGATACACCGCCGCCGATTACGAAAATCTGGGGATTTACCACTGCTGCCACTGCTGCCAGACCTTTTCCCAAATAATCACCAAACTGCTCTGCGATTTCAATTGCTACCGCATCCCCTTCCTTTACAGCGTCAAATACTGCCTTCGCAGACAAATCAACGCTTCTGAGTACACTGGGCGCTTCATCCTTTGCCAATCTGCGCTGTGCCAGACGAACCACGCCTGTTGCAGAAGCGTACTGCTCCAAACAACCGGTATTGCCGCAACCGCATACAACAGTTTCTCCGTCTTCAATATGTATATGTCCGATTTCTCCGCCGGCTCCGGTTGCGCCGGTCAAAATATGACCGTTGATAATGATACCGCCGCCTACGCCGGTTCCTAAAGTAACTGCTACCAAATTAGAGTAGCCCTTACCGCCGCCCTGCCACATTTCACCATACGCAGCCACATTTGCATCATTACCTGCCTTTACGGGCAAATCGAGATAACCGCTGAGTACTGTGGCAATATTAAATACATCCCATCCTAAGTTTGCCGCCTTATAAATCACGCCATCCTCATCTACAGGACCGGGAGCGCCTACACCTACCCCTACGATATCGTCCTTATCAATGCCTTTTTCGGCCATAACACCTTTAATACTTGCTGCAATATCCGGCAAAATGCTGGCACCGTTGTTATCCTTAACAGTAGGAATTTCCCACTTGTCCAATACACAGCCTTCTCTGTCAAACAATCCCATCTTTACGGTAGTTCCGCCGATATCTACTCCAAATGCATAATTTCCCATGTAATTTTCCTCTCAATCTTATCTATTTATTTTCACGTAACTGTTCAGAGCTCTTACTTACAAGGCTTTAACTGCTCTTACTCATCGTCACGCTTCTTTGCCAAAGAATTCTGTACTCTGGTGTAAAGCTCCTGCGCCGCATTGTAACCCATCTTCTTCTGACGATGGTTAACCGCTGCCGATTCACAGATAATGGACAAGTTACGTCCCGGACGGATGGGGATATTGTGGCAAACTACCTTATTGCCCAAATACTCTGTATAACTATCCTCCAAACCAAGTCTGTCGTACTCTTTGTCCCTGCTCCACTCTTCCAAACGAATGACCAAATCAATGGACTGGGTATCCTTAACACTGGATGCACCATACAACGCCTTTACGTCGATAATACCGATACCGCGCACCTCAATCAAATGCTTGGTAATATCCGGTGCACTTCCAATCAGCGTTTCCTCACTTACCTTACGAATCTCCACTACGTCATCCGCAATGAGACGATGACCTCTCTTTACCAATTCCAGCGCTGCTTCTGACTTACCGATACCGCTTTCACCGGTAATCAAAACGCCTTCACCATAAATATCAATCAGTACACCATGCACGGAAATGCAAGGTGCCAACTGCACGTTTAGCCATCTGATTGCTTCTGCCATGAATGCAGAAGTAACCTTCTTGGTAGAAAAGACCGGCACTCCATGAGCTTTTGCCGTTTCCAAAAAGAGGTCATCCGGTTGTAACTCCCTGCTGAAAACCACTGCAGGAATATTGTAGGATAATAACTTTTCATAAATACTCTTCTTGGTTTCCGCATCAACACTCTCTAAATAAGTGTATTCCACATTACCGATTACCTGGAGACGGGTTGCATCAAAATGCGCAAAATACCCGGCCAACTGTAACGCCGGACGATTCAAATCCGATTGAGTAATACGCTTGCTCTCCACATCAATATCCGTGGTCAGATTCTCCAGCTTCATTTTGTCCACAAGTTTCTTTAAACTAATACTTGCCATTGTAAGACCGTTCCTTTCTAAGTTTATTCTATAACAATATATCACATTACTCTTTTTGCTTCAATCGAAAATGTCGGTAAATACTTTCCGCTATATGCAGAGGAATTTCCGGCAGACTTGCCAGTTGTTCCACTTCTGCACTGCGAATCTCTTCCAAAGACCGGAAATGACGCATAAGCGCTTTTCTTCTGGCGGGTCCCACACCCGGAATATCATCCAACGCCGATTTCACCTGGTCCTTGCTACGAAGAGACCTGTGATACTCTATAGCAAAACGATGGGCTTCGTCCTGAATGCGCGTAATGAGTTTAAATCCTTCACTATGGGTATCTATGGGCAATTCCACATTATTAAAATACAATCCCCTGGTCCGGTGATTATCATCTTTCACCATGCCGCATACCGGTATATTCAAACGCAGCTCCTCCAGTACGGAAAGAGCAATATTCACTTGTCCGCGGCCACCATCCATGAGGATTAAATCCGGGAATTTCGTAAAGCTTCCGTAAACAGCCTCTACCTCCTGTTTAGCCAGCTCCTTTCCTTCCTCCATACCATGCACAAAACGTCTGGTCAGCACTTCACGCATGCAGGCATAATCATCCGGCCCGGATACGGTACGGATGCGAAACTTACGATAATCACTTTTTTTAGGTTTACCCTTTTCGTAAACCACCATGGAACCTACATTTTCAAAACCACTGATATTGGAAATATCATAAGCCTCCATACGTTCTGCATTTGCAAGTCCCAAAAGCTCTGCGATTTCCTTAACCGCGCCAATGGTACGACCTTCCTCACGTTTCAGTTTCTCCTTATCCTGACTGAGAATCAGTTTGGCGTTTTGAGCCGCCAGCTCCACCAGCTTCTCCTTGGTACCAATCTTGGGCACTCTGATGTAAACTCTGGCCCCCCTGCGCTGCGTCAGCCAGTTCTCAATTAACTGTGCATCCTCTATTTCGAACTGCAGCATGAGCTCTCTGGGAATAAAAGGCGTTCCCGCATAAAACTGCTTGATAAAATCCTCCAAAATCTGCGACTTTTTCTGCCCATCCACGTGCATCATATAATAATGCTCCCTGCCGATAAGCTTTCCGTCCCTAATAAAGAACACCTGCACCACTGCCTCTGCCTCGTCCTGATACAAAGCAATGACATCCTTATCCTCACCCACACTGTCCGTAATCTTTTGTTTTTGGGACACCTGTTTCACGCTGTTTAGCAAGTCCCTGTATTTTGCCGCCTCTTCAAACTCCATATTCTCGGACGCAGCAACCATTTTGGCCTCCAAATCCTTTTGAATGGGGCCGTAATTGCCGTTCAAAAACTCCATGGCACCGGCAATCTGCTGCCTGTACTCTTCCTTGTTCACATATCCCTGACAGGGAGCCAGGCATTGTTTGATATGATAATTCAAGCAAGGACGTCCATTCCCGATTTCTTTTGGCAAACTTTTGTTGCAGGTGCGCAGCTGATACAATTTATTAAGCAGTTCGATGGTATCCTTTACTGCCGCAGCACTGGTGTAAGGACCGAAATACTTAGACTTGTCCTTCTTCATTTCTCGGGAAAACATAATGCGGGGAAATTCCTCCCCTAAAGTTACCTTAATATATGGGTAGGTTTTGTCATCCTTTAAAAGAGTGTTGTACTTGGGGCTGTATTCCTTAATTAAGTTATTTTCCAGCACCAGCGCCTCCAGCTCTGAGTCCGTCACAATATACTCAAACCGGGCCACCAAAGTCACCATCTTATCAATCATGGGTCCTCTGCCGATATTCTCACGAAAATAAGACCTGACGCGATTACGCAGGTTAATAGCCTTGCCCACATACAAAATCGTATCGTTGGCATCTCGCATAATATAAACACCCGGCTTGGTCGGAAGTTTTTTCAGTTCTTCTTCGAAGTTAAATAACATAATTACGTCCTGCCTTCCTGTGTTTTTATGGTACCGGCGAGGATGAAAAATCTACTCGATTACTATCATACCATGACCCACAAGCTTGGGAATCCGGACATACACATATTTATCTTTATACTCAAATGTAAGCTCCTCCATGGTAGGTACCAGATATACTTTTTGCGGAGCTTTCTCACAATAAATCTCCATCTGAATGTCTGTTAAGGGAAGTTTGGTATCCACCACAGTCATTCTCCGGCTTTTCTTTTCCGCAATATAATGAAGTACATGGACAATCGTCCTGCCCTGTTGCGTCCGGTATGTAACCTCCGCGCTGGCCGGCAGATTGCTGCGTAATAAAGGCTCCTCTAATAACAGATTAATGCATTTTTCAATAATATCACGATTTAACCGGACACCCAGTTCAATGTATTCTGAAAATACCTGATTGGCCAGATATATGACATTGCCGTTTCTTATAATTGACGCATTACCGGTGAGACACTCAAAGGGAAAATGTCTGTGGGAACAGAAGCGGTCATAAGTACGATTGAAATAAGGCTTTCCTTCCTTCGCCAGTACTTCACAACCCTGCTTTGCCTTTACGGAAACACTCTCCTGATACATAGCGTACTCCAAGGAAGGCAAATCTCCCCGGAAAGAATCCTCCAAAACAATATAAGAAGGAATATACGGATTGGTTCCTACATACTCTACCCCCAGCTCCTTAATCACAAAATCTTGAGAATCCTGATCAAAGCCGGAAAGATAACTTGCAATGAGTTTTCCTCCCTGCTTCAAATAAGCCGATATCTTCTCGGCCATGGTTGCATCGACTTTGGCATTGTCCGGTAAGATAATTAACTTATACTTATTCAAATCATCCGTACAATCTATAAAATCAAATTGATGGTGCAATTCTAACATCATCCGCAGCGCACCCTCATTAGGCGTAAAATCCTTTTTGTCAGGTCCGTTTGTCATGAAAATTCCTATATCAACCTGCTTTTCGGAAGAAAGGCACCAAGGCTCTCTTTCTTCGATTTGAGCATACACCTGACCGATTCTTTCATACACATCCTTATCCAATGCTCCTCTCGGATGCATCTGGTCTCCGATGCATATTTTACTGCCGTTCATAATCATTCTGAAGCACTCGTATTCCAGCGCCTCCAAATTACGCAGGCTTCCAAAATCACCCCACACATTATGGAATTTGCCGTTCATTCCGATAATCTCAACATTCTTCCTATTATGATAATTCACATATAAAGGAAAATGATTGTAGCCCCATGTTTCCGAAGGCAGGGATTCTATCTCAATATGAGTCAGGTACTTGGTTCGTTCATTGATACTGATTTCCTTCTCGTACCCGTTGTCCGGTGCCAAATCACCGTTAAAGAACACCAATGCATCCGGACACTTTTCCTTTACATGAGTATATACTCTTTCCATGAAACGGGTCACAACCAGCAAGTCATGCTTGCCCACGTCTTCCGGATTCTGGGGTGAAAGCCCCAGCGCCTTCATACTTCTCTGACAATCATCACAAACGCAGCCATGCTGGGAAATAATATCAAACCAAAAACCGTCCACAGGGTACATGGAAATAATTTCGTCCACCTGTCTAAGAATAAACTCCAGATAGCTTTCCTTATTTAAGCACAAATCTCTCCATCGATTTACTTCCGCACAGAAAGGATCCTTGCCACCCAAAACACCTTCAGCATTTACTTCCAGCCAGTTCATATTTTCTGCAGCAACTTCCTCCCAACCTATGGGGAAATAAATGGGTGCCGATATCCCTTCTGCATGCAACGCTGTCAGCATTTCTCCCAAAAGGTCTCTGTTAAGTCCCGGATGAACCTTGCCTACCTTTGTAGGATAGTAGCACATTCCGTGATGACACTTTGCAAAAATATTAATAGATTGCACGCCGGCTCTTTTTAATGTATCTGCAAACTCCGCCGGATTGAAATCTTCCCCCACCTCCGGTATGGCGGGGGATGTATGAAAATCTAAATGTATTTGTCTATAGGTTAACTCTTCCATGTGTAACCTCTCCCTTTCTGTTATGCTTCACATTGTCCCACTATTTGTACATAGGTCCGTATGTTGCACATGCACGATAATCAGCGGCTTCTTTATCCATTCCGAAAGCATCCCAAACCTTTGGTCTGAAAATATCTTCTGTAGGTACATTATGCATGCATACCGGAATTCTAAGGATAGAACAAAGGGTAATTAAATCTGCTCCGATATGTCCGTAAGAAATGGCACCGTGATTTGCGCCCCAATTATTCATTACATCATAGGCAGTCTTAAAGGGGGAACCCTCTTTGCCGTCACATCTGGGTGCAAACCAGGTACAAGGCCATGTATAGTCCGTTCTCTTCCAAAGGGTATCCGATACCTCTGCCGGAAGCTCTACCGTCCATCCTTCTGCAATCTGCAGAACCGGGCCCAGTCCCTTCACTAAATTCAATCGAATCATAGTAGCAGGCATCTGTGCCTTGGTTTCAAATCTGGAAGAATAGCCGCCACCGCGGAAGTAACCCTTGTCTGCCGCATTCCATGTAGTATTTGCCATAATAGCATCCTGATCTTCTTTTGTTACTTCGTACCAGGGCTTCATAACCGAAGCACCGGCAGCGTCCTTAGCTGCACCGTTGGCATCCAGACAACACGCACCGGAATTAATCAAATGAATCACACCGTCTGATTCTTTCGCTTTTCCTTCTATTTCATAACCGGTTACACGTTTAATGGAATCGCCGCTCCAATAAGTTCTCACATCGGCAAACATCTGCGCCCTATTTGTTAAAAGCTTCATAAACAGCATGCTGATGCCGTTGAGAACATCGTTTTCCGTCGCAAGAATGTAAGGTTCTCTCGCACCGTTCCAATCAAAAGAAGTATTGAGTATTGCCTCTGCAAAATCTCCGTTGGGATAAAAGTCGGTCCACTGACGCTGTCCCTGGAAACCGGCCGCAATGGCATTGTGACCTAACATTTCCTCTTCAAATCCTGCGGGCAAATCAGAATTTCCGTTCATCAAATCTTTGATAATAACTGCCATCTTTACAGCAAATTCAAACTGTTCTTCTTTCTCCGCATCATCATCTCTGATAAAATCAGGGTTTTTGTCAAAACCGATTTTACATTTCTCCTTTGCCCACTTCAGCGCTTTCTGCATTTCCTCTTCGTTATAAATACCCTTCTCCATACGACGAATGATTTCTACCTCATCCACGGATTCCACTCTCAGTCCTAAATAAGATTCCAGGAAATCCGAATCAATAATAGAGCCACCGATACCCATACAAATGGAACCGATTTGCAGATAAGACTTGCCCCTCATGGTGGCAACTGCAACTGCTGCACGTGCAAATCTCAATAATTTTTCCCGGATATCTGCATCAATTGAGGTATCGTCCGCATCTACCACATTATGTCCATAGATACCAAAAGCCGGTAAGCCTTTTTGCGCGTGTGTTGCAAGCACGCTGGCCAGATACACAGCACCCGGTCTTTCTGTAGCATTTAATCCCCAAACACCCTTTATAGTAGTAGGATCCATATCCATTGTTTCAGAGCCATAACACCAACAAGGCGTTACCGTTAAGGTAATTGCAACATTTTCTCTCCGAAACTTTTCTTCACAGGCTGCCGCCTCTGCAACACGTCCGATAGTCGTATCTGCAATCACTACTTTCACGGGCTCACCGTTGGAATATTTTAAGTTTGTTTCAAATAATTCCTTCGCCGCCTGTGCCATATCCATAGTTTGCTTCTCTAAAGACTCACGCACCTTCAACGGGCCTCTTCTTCCGTCAATCGTAGGACGAATACCAATCACCGGGTAACCACCAATCAATCTGTTCTCTGCCATCATTTTTCCCTCCGTTTTTTGCTTATATACCTTCGTTTTTTATATGCCCTTCGTAAGGACCTCTCTTCGCCGGTCCCTAAATAACCCTCTAAATCCTTTAAATTATATTATAACATAACATACTTGTTTATCCCAACCACTTTTAATGCAATTTGAAGTAAATATTTACACGTTTAACACTGTATGTTAATACATTTTCAGAAAAACAAAAGGCACATTACGTGAAGGGGAAAGAAATGTCCGAGGAAGACAAAAAGAAGATTATCTATGAATATTTTACCGAAAAAGATAGCGCGGAGTTGAGGTTATCGAATTGATTTACTTCCTCAACTCCACGCATACAATCTCAGGGCGATTAAACACTCGTACCGGTATAACACTGTTTCCCAATCCTCTGCTGATAATCATGGTAGTATCGTTTACCACATGAATCCCTTCGGTATACTCGGGAAAGAGTCCCTGCCCCGGGGCCACCAGGCCGCCTCCTACGAAGGGCAACCGGAATTGTCCGCCGTGAGCATGACCGCTGAGTACTAAATCCACACCATACTTACTGTAATTCTCTATATACTGGGGCTCATGAGCCAGCAAAATCTGCAGACCGGCTTCTGCACCTCCATCTGCCGTTTTTTCCTCTGAGTGGCTATCCGGCACCGCATCTTCATCGGACACATTTTCTGCCAACAGATTTTTCAGCGTCATTCCGCTCAGGCTCTCATCACTTAATCCAATCAAAGAAATCTTACTGCCGTTATGCTCAATCTCCACGACCTCATTCATCAGGCAAACCACCCCGACACGTTCCAATCCTTCTAAAAGCGCCAGTCGGTCACTTTCCTCCAGCCAAATTTCATGATTTCCGGTCACGTAATAGGTAGGATAGTCGGCTGCCACCTTTTCTGCAAAGGCAAGTGCCACTTCAATATTTGTCCGACTTGAATCCACCAAATCTCCCGTCAGGACTACCATATTCGGTTCCAACTCCCGGATTTTGGCAAGAAGCCTCGCATTTTCTTTTCCGAAAGAAGCATTATGCAAGTCTGAAATCTGTACAATCCGGTATCCCGCAAATGCCTGCGGAACCTCTTTTGACTCATAAGTAAACTCAGATACTTCCAGCCAGTTATTCTGCACCCATGCGAACACCAAAAATCCCACCAACACTATGCAACTGATAATAAGTTTCTTTCTACGTTTCACTACGATAATCCTTTCGTCTCATTCTAATTGTTATTATCACAGTTTGCAGCGTCAATTGCAATAACCAACATCAATCCTTCCAACTCATTTTGAGGATTTTCAATATCAATAATATAAGTATCGCCCCATGCCAACAACTGCTTGCTCACACTCATAATCGGTCCATAGTCATTCGTAACCACGTAATTCCATCCCCAGAAATCTCCTTCAGCATGCCAGCCGTTGTAATCAATGTCATATTTAGGCTTAAAAAATGTAAACTGCTTCTTAATAGTACCACGCACCCTGCCATCTATTTCTATTTCAAATTGCGGCATTATGGTCAGTAATCTTTGACTGATTCTGCCCACTTCATTTCCGTAGGCATCAAAAACATGCAGCTGATGACCAAAGGCAAATATCTCTGCCTTTACCATATAACGCGCATTCCCGTCTTCATCATAAATATCATAGGTATCTCCCCAAGAAAAAACGCGCTGTTTAATTAATAGTTTCATAAAATCCCTCCCATATGTTCTCAGCACATTCCTGTGCGCTGTTTAAGCGACAAACTACTTACTTTATATCTTTATTGTATGTAAATTGCCTTTTGGCTTCAATATAAAAATAAGCACGAACTTACACGTTAATGTGCAGTTCGTGCTATTATTTTTGTTAAGTCCTGTTTGTGTTGTATCCTTCCTTACAATCTTCCGTTAGAAAAACGTCCTACCTGTCCATCTTTAGGCGGCTCCTTATCTTCCGGCTTTTCTTCCGGCACAGGCTCTGCCATTATCTCCGCAACACCCGTTGCAACTTCTTCCTGTTCTTTCACTGTTTGAGTATCATCAGTCACAGTGATATCAACTATACTTGTATTTTCATCCTTCTTTTCTTCCGGCTCCGGAAGTCCTTTTTCCTTACGGAAAATTTCCATGAACTCTTTGCCCGTAATAGTTTCCTTCTCGATCAGGAACTCAGCAAGTTTATCCATAATCGCGCGGTTCTCACGTAAGAGCTCCAACGCCTTCTCGTAACTTTCCTTCAAAAGATTTACTACTTCTGTGTCAATCTCTGCTGCAGTAACATCACTGCAATTCAAACGTGCTGACCCATCCAGATAACGACTTTCCACTGTCGCCAGACCAATGAGTCCGAACTTCTTGCTCATACCGTATTGGGTAATCATCGCTTTGGCAATATTGGTTGCCTTTTCAATATCGTTAGCAGCGCCGGTTGTTACAGTATCAAACACAATTTCTTCCGCTGCACGTCCTGCCAAAAGTCCTACCAACATATCGCGAAGCTCTGCTTCAGTATTTAAGTACTTCTCTTCCTCCGGCACATGCATTACATAGCCGAGAGCACCCATGGTACGGGGTACGATGGTAATCTTCTGTACGGGTTCGGAATTCTTCTGCAAGGCACTTACCAAAGCATGACCCACCTCATGATAAGAAACAATTCTGCGTTCTTCCTTACTCATGATACGGTCCTTCTTTTCCTTGCCCACAAGCACCTGCTCCACTGCTGCAAACAAATCCTGCTGACTTACGAACTCACGATTTTCCTTAACTGCGTTAATGGCAGCTTCATTAATCATATTTGCCAAATCGGAACCTACAGCACCGCTGGTTGCCAGTGCAATTTCTTCCAAATCCACGGTCTCATCCAATCTGACATCCTTGGCATGCACTTTCAGAATCTCTACACGTCCCTTTAAATCCGGCTTATCTACAATAATACGTCTGTCGAAACGTCCGGGACGAAGTAACGCTTTATCCAAAATCTCCGGTCGGTTGGTTGCCGCCAGAATAAATACACCCTTGGAACTGTCGAAACCATCCATTTCAGCCAACAACTGGTTCAAAGTCTGCTCACGCTCTTCGTTACCGCCGCCATATTTAGAATCACGACTACGACCGATAGCATCAATCTCATCAATAAAAATGATACAAGGGGCATTCTTGGTTGCCTCTTTAAACAAATCTCTTACACGGCTGGCACCCACACCAACATATAACTCTATAAAGTCCGAACCGGTCAGTGAGAAGAAGGGCACATGCGCTTCTCCGGCCACCGCCTTGGCAAGTAATGTTTTACCGGTACCGGGAGGTCCTACTAACAAAGCACCCTTGGGCAACTTCGCACCAATTTTGGTATATTTGCCGGGATTGTGCAGAAAATCCACTACTTCAATCAAGGAATCCTTCGCTTCATCTTCACCTGCGACATCCTTGAATGTAACTCCGGTTTCCTTCTGTACATATACTTTGGCATTGCTCTTTCCCACACCCATGGGACCGCCGCCACCCATTTTACGGAACAAAAATCCCAGCAGAACCCACATCAATACAAGGGGCAGAACTACTGTTATCAGTATGTTCATGATTAAATCGCCTGCACTGGTGGTGATACCGCTGATAGACACGCCCTGCTCTAATGCTCTCTGTGTCACTAAACTTTCCGTCTCTATCATTACCGCAGAATAAATGGTTTTTCTGCTTCCGCCATAGAAACCATAAAATCCGCCTTTATCTTCTTCCTCTTCCGCCTTTAGTGTATAGGATACTGTTTCGCCCTTTATCTCAACTTCGTCAACCTTACCGGCTTCCAAGTCTGCCACAAACTCTGAATAGGTTACTTCTTTGGAACTGGAACCGTTTCCCAACATGCTCCAGAAAATCGAAAACATAACCAAAGTAAGCAACATGGTTACAACAATTCTCATAAAGCTGGGGTGCTTAGGATTTTGCTTATTGTTATTTCCCGAACCACTATTTCTATTTTGATTCTCCATATATTAACTCCTTGCGAATGATTTGTACACATAACACGCTATTATACATTTTACCATTTTTGGAAACAGAATCAATAGAATAATTGTGAAATCGTGGTCACATATCTAAAAGAATTGTAAACTTTTTCCACTTTATTCCAAAAACTGCTGAATTTTCATTTCTAACTCATTAGCAGACATACCGCCCACAAAGGTCGCAACTGCTTCACCGTTTTTAAAGAAAATGAATGTAGGGATGCTTGCCACGCGGTACTTTTGCGCAATTTCCATATCATCATCCACATCCAATTTACCGATTTTCATCTTTCCTTCATATTTCTCAGCCATTTTTTCCACTAACGGAGCCATCATCTTGCAAGGACCGCACCATTGGGCAAAGAAATCTACCAAAACCGGCAACTCTGACTGCAATACTTCTGTTTCAAAATTCTGTGCTGTAAAAATCATAAACCTACCTCTTTTCTACGCTTTTTGCGTGTTTTTGGTGCTCTGCGAGCACATTTTCATTAGTTTCTCCACAAATCCCATTATCTATGAATAATGTATTTACATATAGGATTGCCCATGGAAGAAAATTTCTCTTCGTATTCGGTCATCACATTACCTTCCATCAGCTTCTCATCCGCGTGCAAATCGTACGTAATCACGTCCGCTTTCCATCCTGCCGGCTCTAATTCTTCCACTGCAAAATCAAACAGATCACGATTATCCGTTTTAAATTCCAAACGACTGTCCTTTTTCAAAATTTTATCATAGCGAGCCAAAAACTCTCTGGAAGGAAGTCTTCTTTTGGCATGTCTGTCTTTCGGCCAGGGATCGGAAAAATTCAAATAAATCTTGTCCACTTCGCTTTCTCCGAATACCTTGTCCACATCCTCTGCGTCCATTCTTAAAAATACCAGATTCGGCAACTCCTCCTGCTCCATCTTCTGAACTGCGCGCAAAAGAACAGTGGAATATTTCTCCACTCCCACATAATTGATCTCAGGATTCAATTTTGCCAAGGTATGAATAAACTGGCCCTTTCCCATACCGATTTCCACATGAATGGGATGATTATTTTCAAAAAGGTCCGCCCATTTTCCGGGCATTTCAAACATAGTCTCCTCAGGAATCACATATTTGCTCTCCGCAATCATTTCTCTGGATCCCGTAACATTTCTCAGTCGCATTTTTTTCCTCCGTAGTGCACTTAGTCAAATCCCTTTAACAAGTATAACCGAAAATTCTGCAAAACACAAGAACTCCCCTATACTGCTTACTATCCTTTCCCTGATTCTTATTTCAAAAAATTGTTTAGTTTTTGTCAAAAATAGTGTATCATAATAACAGTACAATCAGAAAGGTAATTTTATGCTAAAACTTACATTATTTCATTCACATAAATTCATAAAGCGACTGGGGTGTTGCCTTTTATCCCTTGCCCTTTTGGGTAACGGTCTTGATGCACATGCCGCTCCCACTCCGGAAGAAGCCATTGCCATCAATCAGGCCATTCCCGTCGAATCCAACGAAAGAGAAAACTGGCCCACCGGTCCGGTTGTCAGTGCCGGTTCCGCGATTTTGATAGAAGCAGAGACGGGCACTATTTTGTATGAAAAGGATATTCATTCTCAACACTATCCTGCCAGTACAACCAAAATTCTGACCACATTAATCGCCATGGAAAACTGCAAAATGGATGAGATGGTACATTTTTCATACAAAGCTACCCATGACATTGATCCGGGAAGTAACCACATCGGCATGGATTCCGGGGAACAACTTCCCATGGAAGATTGCCTGAAAGCGATTTTAATTCGTTCTGCCAATGAAGTTTCCTTTGCAGTAGCAGAACATATTGCCGGCGATACCTGGGAAAACTTCGCTCCTATTATGAACGAACGTGCCAAAGAGTTGGGATGTTTGAACTCCAACTTCGTCAACCCTAACGGCCTTCCCAACGAAAACCATGTAACAACCGCCTACGATTTGGCCATGATCGGACGAGCTTTCTTTGACAATGAACTACTTTGTCAAATGACTCTTACAAAACAATTACACCTCTATCCAACGGATGTGCAGCCGGACGAAATTTGGGAAAACAATCATATGCTCCTGTTGCCCGGCAAAGAATATGCCTACGAACCTCTGGTGGGATGTAAAACAGGATATACCAATGCAGCCAGAAGCAGTTTGGTTTCCTGCGCCGAAAAAAACGGACTTAAGCTGATTTGTGTCGTATTGCAGGATGAAGCACCTTATCAATACGAGGATACCATAGCCTTGTTCGAATACGGATTTAACAATTTTGAAAAGAGAAATATTTCTGAAAACGAAACCCGCTACAATTTGAGTAACAGCACTCCTTTTTACAGTGAAGAAGATATCTTTGGCAGTTCTCAGTCGATTTTGTTTTTAAACAATGAGGATTATGTAGTCGTACCCAAAAATGCTGATTTTCAGGATTTGGAAACCACTATTTCTTACAGCGCCGGGGACCCTACAGAAGTGGCAACCATTACCTACGCCTATCATGGAGTGCAGGTAGGTACCGCTGCCATCCACTATAATCCTTCTTCACAAACCGACTATACCTTCGAAGCAGATACTTCTGCATTCTCTGACAAAGTAACATCGGATACTGAAGTACCTGCGGAAGCTCCATCCGACTCCAATAAAGAGCAGGAGACTCCATCCTTCTTCTTCATCAACGCCAAGAAGATATTGATTGTTTTAGGTTGTGTGGCAGGTCTCGTGCTAATTATTCTGTTAATCAGATTGTTCTTTCGAAACTATCAGATTAATCTGCCCGGCAGAACCCGACGCCTTCCTTCCCGCAAAAAGAGGCGAAAGAAACTCTACGGCGACGATTTATCTGCAGACTTAAAAAGACAGCGCAAACAACAAATACAAGACGCAAAACGCAGACAAAAAAGAGCAAGACGGCATTAAACACCGTCTTGCTGTTTCTTTTTTCTCTTACGCATTTCAAGCATATGCTGTTTTTTATTCAAAATATCGCCAACGTCTTCTTCGGAAATAAATTTCGTCGTCTTTACCACGAATATCTCTCCGGATTCTACTTTCTTAATGCGAATTTTCCCCTTAAGGAAACCATGTTTTTCACAAAAAGCAATACAATAATAGTTCTTTCCGTTTGGCGAAAACCACTTTATCTTCTTTCTCAAGTTACGGTGACACAGATAACACTTACTGGAAGACACTTCTCTGTCCGCAAAGGCAGCAGTTTTATCCGGAAACAATCGGGAAATATATTTCGCATAAGTATCAAACTGCGCTTTAATCTCCTGCTCTCTTTTCACAGGCGGATTAAAAATATCATAGGAAACATTCTGAAAAATAGCCTTTTCTTTAAATTCAGCCATTACCTTTGCCGTATAATAAGCATCGCTGAATGCCCGATGAAAAGGAATGTCCTTCTCAATCTGAAGATAATCTACCGCCCACTCCAAAGCGCGTCTGGTTTTGCGGTCTTCATAAGCAATACTGAAAAGCTTCTGTATATCTAAGAAAGCAAGGGGTCTGGTTGCCAAGGGCTCCATCCCGTGAAAACGCATATTCTTCTGCAGTTCAGCCAAATCCAACGGTCCCCAAGTGCAGAATATATACTCTTCCTCGCCGCACCATTCCATAAAAGCCCGCATGACTTCCGCAAATGGATTTCCTTTGTTCAGCTCATCCATTCGCATGTGAATTAATCGACCGGTGATTCGATGCATCTCATGATACACTTTAGGTTTAATCAGATGACTGAATTTACCCACAAACTCCAAATCGCTATTCAATTTGACCGCACCGATTTCAATCACCTCAAAGGGCAATACGCCGCATTCAGGCTCTTTACCGGTATTACTTTGATTCCATTCCAAATCGAAAACAATATAGTTCATGATGTTTTCCTCATAAATTAATCCCAGACTCAGCAGCACGTGCTGTCCCTCTCGCCAGCTCGCACTTCGTGCTTATTGCTGCTATCGTGGCGGCTGTCTCGCGGTCGGGCATAGAAATTAAATGCCCACTTCGTGGTTGCTTAATTTCTAATATGCCCTGCCCCAATATACCATCTTCTTTGCTTGTGCGCCACAGCATACACATGTGTCTGCGATGTGCTCCTGCTCAAAAGACATACAACGGCTGGTTACACTAAGTTTCTCTTTGATAACATCCTCACAAGCCTGCTCACCACACCACATAGCCTTTACAAAACCTGCTTTTTCGTTGAAAATCTTCTCTAATTCAGCGTAATTCTTTGCTACATAGGTATGCTCTTCACGATGTACTTTCGCACGCTCTAACATTTCCTTCTGCATGGTATCAAGCACTTCTGCCACCTTGCTCTCCAATTCATCCAGACTGATTTCAATCTTTTCTCTGGTATCACGACGACAGATTACGCACTTATTTGCTTCCATATCCTTGGGACCGATTTCCACACGGATAGGATAACCACGCATTTCTGCTTCTGCAAACTTCCATCCGGGACTCTTATCAGAATCGTCCACTTTTACGCGGAAGTTACTCTTTAAACGGTCGCGAAGCTCGTAAGACTTGTCCAAAACGCCTTCCTTCTTCTGCTGGATGGGCACGATGCAAACCTGTACCGGTGCCACCTTAGGAGGCAATACCAAACCTTCGTTATCACCATGTACCATGATAATGGCGCCAATCAGACGGGTGGTCATACCCCAAGAGGTCTGGTGTACATATTTCAAAGTATTATCTTTATCTGTAAACTGGATGCCGAATGCCTTTGCAAAACCATCGCCAAAGTTATGGCTGGTACCTGACTGCAAAGCCTTACCGTCATGCATCAATGCTTCGATGGTATAGGTTGCCACTGCACCCGCAAATTTTTCTTTCTCAGTCTTCTGGCCTTTTACTACAGGGATTGCCAGTACATTTTCCAAAAAGTCCGCATATACATTTAACATCTGTACGGTTCTTGCCTCAGCATCTTCAGCAGTTGCATGTGCGGTATGACCTTCCTGCCACAAAAACTCTCTGGAACGAAGGAACGGTCTGGTTTCCTTTTCCCAACGAACTACAGAACACCACTGGTTATAAACCTTGGGCAAATCTCTGTAGGACTGGATGTCATTTTTATAGAAATCACAGAACAAAGTCTCCGAGGTCGGTCTTACACAAAGTCTTTCCTGCAAAGGATTTAAACCACCGTGAGTAACCCAAGCCACTTCCGGTGCAAAACCTTCTACATGATCCTTTTCTTTCTGAAGCAAGGACTCCGGAATGAACATGGGCAAATATACATTTTCTACACCGGTTTCCTTAAACATTGCGTCCAACTGCTTCTGAATCAACTCCCAAATAGCGTAACCGGCAGGCTTAATAACCATACATCCCTTTACGCTGGTGTAGTCAATCAACTCTGCCTTCTTTACCACATCGGTATACCATTGTGCAAAATCCACATCCATGGAAGTAATCGCTTCCACCATTTTCTTGTCTGCCATTTTCTTGTCTCCTATCATATGATTTCTTAAGGTAATCTCACATAAAAAGGGTGGTCGCCAAAGTCTCCCCAAAGGGGCCAAAACTTCGACGGGCCACCCTATTTCTCCACCTATATATTTCTTACATAATATTATGTTATGTATAGGCTGTTTGTCAAGCTTTTATGCTTTTCCTTCAGAACCAAGAACGGTCTTAATCTTGTGAGCAACTACTTCCTTGCAGTATGCACGACCGTCGGTCAAGTACTGTCTGGGATCAAAGTGATCAGGATGAGCAAATAAGTGCTGTCTGATACCTGCAGTCAAACCTAATCTTAAGTCAGAGTCAATGTTAATCTTACATACAGCAGATCTTGCTGCCTGACGAAGCATGTCTTCAGGAATACCGATAGCATCCTTCATTGCACCACCGTTAGCGTTGATGATGTCAACGTAGTTAGGAAGTACGGAAGAAGCACCATGTAATACGATAGGGAATCCGGGAAGTCTCTTAGAAACTTCGTCAAGGATATCAAAACGTAACTGAGGCTTCTGGCCGGGCTTAAACTTGAATGCACCATGGCTGGTTCCGATAGCGATTGCAAGAGAGTCCACACCTGTTCTCTTTACGAAATCTTCTACCTGCTCAGGCTGAGTATAAGACTCATGACCGGCTTCAACTACTACGTCATCTTCGATACCTGCTAAAGTACCAAGTTCACCTTCTACTACACATCCTCTTTCGTGAGCGTAGTCAGCAACTCTCTTAGACAATTCGATGTTCTCTTCGTAAGGAAGGTGAGAACCGTCGATCATAACGGAGGTAAATCCACCGTCGATACACTGCTTACAGATTTCGAAATCTGCGCCGTGGTCTAAGTGAAGAGCAATGGGAATATTGGTCTCTTCGATTGCAGCCTGTACAAGATGAACAAGATAAGAATGCTTAGCATACTTTCTTGCACCTGCAGAACACTGCAAAATAATAGGAGATCTGAGTTCATCAGCTGCTTCTGTGATAGCCTGAACGATTTCCATGTTGTTTACGTTGAAAGCACCGATTGCATAGCCGCCTTCATAAGCTTTTTTGAACATTTCTGTTGTTGTAACTAATGGCATTTTTCATTCATCCTTTCTTTTATGTATTTTTTATATACTTCTCTATTATAACAGATTCCCGGCAGAATACAAATACCTGCCGGGAAAATTTATACCTTTTTTTATTTTTGAAAAACTTTTGTCGTTTAAACGCCCTTCACAAAGATGAACCCGTACGCGTTAGGCCCCCAGTGACAGGCAATGGAATGGCACAAATCATCATAAACCGAAATGGCTTCCTTATACTCTTGCGGCAATGTCTGAACCACATCCTCAATATTTCCTTTGTTATAGCTGTAGGATGCTATAATCCCATAGGACTTGTCCGCCTGCTCCTTTTGCAAAAGTTCTACCAAAGCTCTTTTCCCCTGCTTAATACCACGCTTCTTTGCAAGGACTTCCACTTTTCCGTCAATAAAAGTAATAACGGGCACGATGGAAAGTAGTTTCCCCATCATCCAACTGCTTCTCGATAATCGTCCGCCGGCAAGAAGATAATCCAATGTCTCCGGGATCGCCGCAATCCTAATCCTCGGAATCAACTGATTCAGCTTTTCTACAACAGTCTCCATGGTCTCATGCTCATATCTTTTTGCTTCCTCCACAAGAAAACGGATGCCGCCGACCGCAAGTCTGGAATCGAAAACTTCCACCTTTTCATACTCTGCAAATAAGAGCTTCATGGTTTGATACGTACCTGAAATGCCCGAAGAAATTGTAATAATCAGTACTTCATCTCCCTGAGCCACATAGGAATCCACCAACTTCTGCGTTTCTTCAAGAGATGGCAAGGATGTTTTAGGAAACTGGCTTCTGTCTTTTAATCTGCTGTAAAACTCTTCTGTACTCAGATTGACTCCGTCATAAAAGGAATCATCGCCCATCTGCAGACAAATCGGAAGGATGTCCACTCCATACTGCTCTTTTTCCGCTATTTTAATACTACTGCCGGAATCTACAATTATTCTTCGCATTATTCTCCACCATTCTCTCTACTTCGCTGTCCTGCGAATACATTTTCAAGTTATCATTAAACATCTTACATCGTTTTCAAAACTATGTCAAGCAGTTCAAATAGTGCAATATCAAATGTATCTCTGATCCTATTCCTCCCCGGGATACTTCATTCCCCACTGGGCTCTGGCCTCGTCCATAATCTCCATCAGGCGAATGGTTTCACTGTGAGGCATCTCTTCACATTCCAGCTTGCCTTCAGAAATAGCCTTCATACAAGCCAATACCTCATACTCATAACCGGTAATTTGCTCCGGAATCTCCAAATCCTGAATCAATGCCCCATCCTTATTAAACACCTTAATACTTTCAAAATTATTGGTATTTACGACTTCAATGCGGCCTTCCTTACCGTAAATAATGCCGCGATTATGCGCATTGGCACACATATTGCTGTTTAAAAGTGCCAGGCAACCATTTTCAAAAGTAAGGGTTACACTGTTCACCCGGTCCACACCTTCAGGGGACAAAACTGCTGCCGCAGTAATATCCTTTACCTCGCATCCTGCAAACATACGCGCAAAATTAATGGTATACACGCCCAAATCCAGCAAAGCTCCTCCTGCCAATTCCGGCTTTACCATTCTTTCACGATACTCCAAAGCAGCCCCAAACTGCGCCAGCATAGAAGTAACCTGACCGATGGTCCCCTGCTTAAGCACATCTTCTACCATGTAACGCGCCGGAATAAATCTGGTCCAAAAAGCCTCGCACAAAAATACTCCCTTTTCCTTGGAAAGGGCAATGAGCTCCCTTGCCTGCTTCGCGTTGATACAAAAAGCCTTTTCCACCAAAGCAGGTTTACCGTTTTCCAAACAAAGCTTGCCGCATTCATAATGGTGCGAATGAGGCGTAGCCACATAAATCAGTTCCACTTCCGGATCCTGCACCAATTCCTCATAAGAGCCATACGCTTTTGCAAATCCCCATTGTTTAGCAAAAGCCTGCGCTTTTTCCAAGCTTCTGGACGCTACCGCATACTTTTCCACTTCCGGCAGAGATGTCACCGTCTCCGCCATTCTTTCTGCAATCCACCCCGTTGCCATAATTGCAAATTTCATACTTTTATACCTCTCTTTCTTTACCCCTATGCGCCTGTAGTCAACCTACAGACCGCCTTTTTTACTTCTCACTCAAAATACTCCTTTGCATACCGCCGCTTAATCCACAGCAGTTCCTCCAACTGAATCAATATATAAAAGAGAATTGCCCTTGCTTCAAATTCCTCTCTGGTCCGAGGCAATTCTTCCCGTTTCATTTCTTCCTCCAATACCTGAAGTCTGTCCAAATATTCCTCTACCGTATTGTATTTATGATAGGCCTGCTCCAATTCACCCAAAAATGCTGCCACCACGTGCGCCTGCTTGGGCAGATACGCAATTTGCATAATATTTTGGTAAATGCCCTTAAGTACCACTGCCTGTTTTTCCCGCATTCGAATGTAGTCTAAATCCCCGGTATCCTTATGTCGAAAAGAATTATTCAGATTAGCAACCGCGCATATTTCCGCCGCTGAAATCGCTTCCTCCAAATCCCGAAAACGATTGACTCTGTCACAAGCCCTGGTCGGGCTCGGCAACCACTCTGCCATGTAACGCAGAATCTCTTTCATCCTCTCGTCCACATCCTGTGCCAAACGCTCAAAATCTGCATCTTTTCTGCGCAAATGCAAGTTAATCAGAATCCCCACTCCCGAGCCTACAACAAGCAAACCGGTCTCATTTAACAACACCGGAATCTCCATGCTTCCAATCGCCCACATATGAGACACCAATACTGTAGCAGTGGTGATTCCTTCCTGCAGCCCCACCAACATGCACCCGAAGGCGAATATCAGTAAATATACTGCAAATGCCGGCAAGGTAAATCCCATAAGGCTGAAACTCACTGCCGCAACCACCAATCCAAACAGATACGCGCAACCTCTTCGAAGCACGGTACGCAAGGTTTCCCTCTTAGTATCCTGAATACTGAGAATGGTAATAATTCCTGCCGTCGCAGAGGACTCCAAGCCCAATTTCTCTGCAAAAAATATGGAAAATATCGCTGCAAGGGCTATTTTAATACTTTTAAATAAATGATATTTCAATTATTCCAACCTCTCCTGCAAATCCCTACTTTTCGACCTATACACAATTCCATAATAGTATGTTCTGCCTAATGCAAAATATGCCCTGTTCATTACTCCTGACGCAACTCAGTAAAATCGCAGTACCAGATTTTAGTACTGTTTCCGTTAGCGATTTCCATCACGCCCTTGTCATAAACAATGTCCAAATCTTCCGTATCTATGTTTTCCAAAACAACGGTCCGTTTCTCCGAGCAAATGGTCAGAGTCGCCTTCTCCGGAGAATACTCCACATCCAGTCTGCATTCCGTTACCAGCTCCTCCAGCTGCCTCTTTTCCAAACCTTCCCTGACAAACCCCGGAAGTTCCTGGCAAAGCACATATCCTTCCCCATCTTTTATCAATGAAAAATATCTTGGCAATCCCATGACACCGGTTGTTTGTTCCACCACGCATTCGGTACGTAACCAGGGCAGGCTCATTACCTGATTCCCTACACCGAAATAGGTCTGCGCCGCATAAGCCAACGGTGACTTAACCCCGCCGTTTTCTACCCTGCCTTCATAAGCACATTTTCGCTCCTGAGTCTGTGTAAATTTGTATCCGTCAAACTCACCCACATAATAAGAGCCGTCCGCCGCCCAGAATACCCACTTGCTCTCTTCGCTGCCTTGCACGGAAAGTCTGAATAAATCCGGACATTCGAAGCCGCCTTTCAAAGTCAGTCGCTGCGAAAGGGTGAATTTTTCCAAATCCGCGGAACGAAAGATAGCGAAGTCCTCATCCTCCAGCCAGAGCACCAATATATAAGCGCCACTCTCTTCATGCCAAAACACTTTCGGGTCTCTGTTTTCCGCCGCAAGGCTTTCCAAAACAGGCTCGCCAAACTTTACATATGTATTTCCGCCGTCCACACTATACGCCATGCGGATGGTAAATGCCTTTCCGGCGCTTTCCGGATTGGTTCCTCCTGCTGCCGTATAGAACAAAAGCAGCGCATCCTTTGGAAGGCCCAACAGTCCCCGCTCATTGATGATTCCACAGCCGGAAAACATGGTTCCGTTTTCATCAGGATGCAATACCGGCGTAAGTTCCTCATACTCCAGAAAATCTACGGTTCTGGCATGCCCCCAGGTCATATTTCCCCACTGTGTTCCAAAGGGATTGTACTGAAAATAAATCTCGTAAATACCATCATGGTAAATCAAACCGTTAGGGTCATTAATCCAGCCGTATTTTGCGGCAAAATGTACCTTGGGATAACAGTTTTTTGCGTTCTCCGTCATCTGCGTTTCTTCCCCTTCCATACTCTCTTTTACTCATACTGACTATTGTATAAAGTACTGTAAAATCCGCCTAAGTGGATCAACTCGTCATGACTGCCCTTCTCTGTAATTTTACCCTTTTGCAACACCAAAATGCAGTCTGCATTCTGAATGGTGGACAGACGGTGTGCAATGACGAAACAGGTTCTGTCACGCATAAGTTCGCTCATGGCTTCCTGAATTTTAATCTCTGTTCGGGAGTCTACATTTGAAGTAGCCTCATCCAAAATCAACATGGGTGCATCGGACAATAACGCTCTGGCAATCGTAATTAACTGCCTCTGTCCCTTGGAAATATTCACCCCTTCATCCGAAAGAATGGTATCATATCCTTCCGGCAGATGCTCAATATAGGAATCGATTCTGGCTGCCTTTGCTGCTGCCTTTACTTCCTCCAAAGTAGCATTTTCTTTGCCGTATCGTATATTATCAAAAATACTGCCGTAAAACAGCCAGGTATCCTGCAAAACCATAGTATATGCTTTTCGCAAATCTTCCCGCTTTACCTTACAGATTTCTTTACCATCCACAGTAATGGTACCGCTGTCTACGTCATAAAAACGCATGAGCAGATTGATGATGGTAGTTTTGCCTGCACCGGTAGGACCTACGATAGCAATGGTTTTGCCCGGTTGTACATCCACGGAAATATCCTGCAAAATTTTCTTCTCCGGAACATAACCGAAATCTACGTTTTTGAAAATCACTTCACCCTCTACATCTGTCAGAGAAAGAGCATTTTCTACATCTGCCGGTTCCGGCTCTTCGTCAATGATTCTAAACACACGCTCCGCTGCTGAAAAGGCAGACTGGAACTCATGTATAATATTGGCAAACTCATTTATGGGGCCTGCAAACTTACGGGAATACTGCACAAACTGCGCCACACCGCCCAATGTAATGAAGAAAATGGTGTTTTCCGCCACAGTTCCGTTTTGAGAATACATATACAAAATACCACCCAAAATCATTACCAGGGAAATGGAAAGGTTGTTTATAAAGTTCACCGACGGACCCATGGTAGCACTGTAATACTCTGCATCGTAATAGGCGTTCATGGCCTCTTTATTACGCTTATTAAAGCGCTCCCCAATAATATCCTCTTTTCCATATGCAGAAATGGTCCGACAGCCGGAAAGCATCTCCTCTGCATATCCGTTTAATTCCCCCAGCTTCTGGGAACGCTTGGAAAACAGCGGGCGCACCTTTTTAGAGCGATATCGTGTGAAAAGAATGAATGCCGGCACTGTAATTACAAACACCAGAATCATGGGTTTATTAATATTCCACATAAAAATAAGGGAGCCCACCACTGTATAAATACTGGTCATAACCTGTACCAAATCGTGGGACAGGGAACTGTTCACCGTATCAATATCATAAGAGATACGGCTGATAATATCTCCCACCGGGTGCGTATCAAAATAGCTGACCGGCAGAGTTGTTAACTTCTCAAACAACTGCTTACGCATGGTATAAACAATCTTTTGACTCAAATGAATCATAAGTACGGCCATGGCATATGCCAAAATTGCGGAAGCCACATAACAGGCAAGCATTTTGCCTACATTCAGCCAAACTTCACCAAAATTTACTCCTCCGGGCGCCGAAATCGCATCAATGGCCTCACCGGAATACATAGGTCCTAACAAAGACAACTGATTGGATAACAATGTCAGCGCTATGGCCACTAAAAACAGCATCCAATGTTGCATCACATATTTTCCCAGTCGAAGCAGTACGCCTTTGGTACTCTTTTTGCTCAGCTTCTCTCCCTGGGCATGCTTGTTGGGATTATTTTCCATTCTGGGATCTCTTCCAATATTTCCTCTACTCAACGAAAGCACCTCCCATCTGCGAATCACTGATTTCCCGATATTCCACACAGGTCTCCAGTAATTCCTCGTGCTTACCTTTTCCGATTACACGACCTTCTTCCAAAACTAAGATTAAATCACAATTTTTCAGGGAACTGACACGCTGAGCCACGGTAATCACTGTGGTGTCCCGCATATTCTCTGCAAGAGCCTTACGAAGTGCCGCGTCCGTCTTGTAATCAAGCGCCGAAGAACTGTCATCCAAAATAAGTATCTCCGGTTTAGCTGCAATGGCACGGGCAATCAATATTCTCTGCTTCTGTCCGCCGGAAATATTGGTTCCCTTAGGTGAAAGCATATGCTCATAACCATCCGCAAAGCCGGTGATAAAATCATGTGCCTGGGCAATCTTTGCCGCCCACTCAATCTGCTCATGAGTCAAATCTCTGCCAAAGCGAATATTTTCCTCAATCGTATCCGCATACAGAAAATCATACTGCATGGCGGTACCAAACATATTGTTAAACTCCTCTTCCGGAATGGTGCGTACATCTCTGCCGTGGACGTATACGCCGCCTGCGCTCACATCATAGAAGCGTAACAAAATCTTCACTAAAGTAGACTTGCCACTGCCGGTAGCACCAATAATACCCAGACTCTCTCCCTTTTCAAGATGCAAAGAAATATCTTCCAGATTATTCAGCTTACCCAAATAAGAAAAGCTTACTTTATCAAAAAGCACATGCGCCGTAGTATTTACGGGCGGGCACTCGCTTTCCGAAACCACCACCAAGTCCGGTTCTGTCACCATAATTTCCTCAATACGATTGGCAGACGCAGCACTCTTCGTAAACATAACAAACATTCTGGACATTGCCATCATAGACATGGAAATCAATGTAAAATACTGCATAAAAGCGATAACAGTCTCCGGATCCGATTGACGGTTTGCCACTCTGTTTGCACTCATAGCCACTACGGCGATGATACCCATATTCATAAGCAGGGTCATCAAAGGATTTACCGAACCCATAATAATACCGGCACGCTTCTCGTCCGCCACTAAATCCTTATTTACACCATCATATCTTCTATGCTCGTAATCGGTTTTGGACAAGGCCTTTATGACACGAACCCCCTGCACATCCTCTCTTACCACACGTATCATCTTATCAACGGATTTCTGCACCCTTGCATAAAGAGGCACACCCTTGCGGGAAATAAAATAAATGATGCAAAAAATAACAGGAAACGATGCCAGCATAACAAGTGCCAGATACCAGTCCATAATCAAAGTAATGATGGTCCCGCCCAGCAAAAGAATTGGCGCACGTACACCCATACGCTGCATCATGGCCACAAACTGATG
>JAZNQI010000012.1:0-20999 GCA_045590095.1 Acetatifactor sp.
CAAAGTACCATCGCCCGCATCCGCTACGGTTACAACGATTTCATACTCCGTAGTATCGTAAGTGTAGCCAACCCTACCATCATTCAATTCCCTCACAATATAGGTATGGGTTCCTACATCCGCCAATGTATAGTTGATTGCGGCGAAGCAGAACTTGCCGTCTGCGTCATTAGTAGTAGTTTTGTTCACACCTTCACCGGTTAAAGTAAAGCGGAACTGGTGGTCTGTCAGGGTAGCGCCGGTCAGGGTCTTGGTTCCCTCAAACTGTACGCTGCCTGTAGCGGTATATTCGTTTGCAAAGGTAATTGCACCATTTGCTGTACCGTTTACAGTATAGGTTACTATCAAAGTACCGTCGCCCGCATCCGCTACAGTTACAAGGATTTCATACTCCGTAGTATCGTAAGTATATCCGGCCAAACCGCCATTTACTTCCTTCACAGTGTAGGTATGAGTCCCTACATCCGCCAAAGTATAGTTAATTGCGCTGAAGTTGAACTTGCCATCTGCTTCGTTAGTCACGGTTTCGATTACATTTTCATCTTCATCAGACAAAGTGAAGCTGAACTGATCTGCCTCCAATTGTGCTCCGGTCAGAGTCTTGGTTCCCTCAAACTGTACGCTGCCTGTAGCAGTATATTCGTTTGCAAAGGTAATTGCACCATTTGCTGTACCGTTTACGGTATAAGTCACGTTCAGGGTACCGTCGCCCGCGTCTGCTACGGTTACAACGATTTCATATTCCTTATCGTCGTAGGTATAGCCTGTCTTGCCGTCATTTACTTCCTTCACGGTATAGGTATGAGTCCCCACATCCGCCAAAGTATAGGCAATCGAATCGAAGATAATCTTGCCGTCGGCACCGTTCTTTACAGTGCTGAGAGTCTTGCCATCCGCATCCTTCATCTCGAATGTAAAATCATCCGCACTCAGGGTAGCGCCGGTCAGGGTCTTGGTTCCCTCAAACTGTGCGCTGCCTGTAGCTTCGTACTTGTTCTCAAAGTCCAGCTTGGTATAATCATCGCCGGAGGTCTGAATACCCAGCGTGCCGTCACCATTGTCGGAAACAACAACAGTAACCGTGTAAGTTTTGGTATCTATGGTGATACCGTTAATGTCAGTTTCAGTCTCGCTGATGAGATAAACATGCTCACCCACGTCAGCAGACGTGTATTCAATCTCCGGATAATTGATTTTACCGGTGCTGTCATTTTGAACGGTCCACTTATTATTCGTGCCATTCTCAGTAATTTCGAAGGTAAACACATCGTTTGCCGTCATGTTACGACCATCAATGGTTTTGGTACCGGAAAACTGCACAGAACCGGGTTTCGGCGTATTAGTGATAACCTCTTCCACATAGCTGCCAGCAGGAATAACTGTAACTTCCATACCTGTAGCAGTTTTCAATCTGCCCAGCTCATTATCGGAAATCGTTTCTCCGTTCGGAAGCATCACATAGCACCACTGCCATGGAACAGCATCCAGTCGGTAGCCACTCGGCGCCGTTTTTTCGCGGAATGTATAAATCTTTATACTATTCAACACCTGTTTGAATTCAATAATACCGTTTTCGTTAGTAAATAAATTCTGGGCATTGCCAATCTGTTCAAAAGTAGATGGATCAAGTTCTGTTACCACAAATTCTGCACCGGGCAGGAAAATAGGCGAATCACTGTCTGCCCCTTCGCTGCTGATTTTTATCAAACGAATACCCACTTCATTAGAAGCAACAGTGAATGAACCACTCTGATAAGCGGAGGTAACATCAAAGGTGATGGCTTTCTCCTGGGGCTTGCGGCCGGCCAGAGAGGCATTGTTCACCAAAGTTACATCCTTTGTGCCCACAGGCTGGGTAGTCTTCACCTGATAGGTAAGTTTCATTGACGTATTATCCGGCACGTCCAAGGTAAAGCCCTTGCCGTCTTCCTTCATCGTCAGTACATAAGTTGTAGCAGAAGCAGCGGAGGCCGGCTTCATCTGTACCCCTGTATCAAGATTTACCAGCTTGAAGGAGGACGCTACGTAGGTAAATACATTCTTGCCTTCGCCCATATTGTCTTCCAACAGAATCACATCGCCGTCTGCCAAATCCAATCCATAAGGGTTCATTTCGATGGTGTAATTCACCTTGCTTCCACTGGACAGAAGGAATAAAGCCGTCTTATCCAGCATGGAACCACTGAAACCGTGCGAGCCCGTACTGGTGGGGATGGTGCTGCTGTCACCGTTCCAGCTGACAGAAGCAGTATTGGAGTACTCCACCACAATGGTGTCTGCATCTTTGGCAGCTGCGTCCAGTGCCTCCTGTATAACTTCCTTCTTTAAAACGGTATGGTATGTAATATAAAGGTCCTTACTCTTATCCATATTTCCACCGGCCCAGCCGTTTCCGGGAATGGTGAAAGTCAGTGTAAACGTATTGCCGGAAAGGGTAACACTGTCCGGAAGAATGATATAGCCCGGATTATCCTCTGATTCAATGAGGAATAAATCCTTCAGTTCCTTACCGGAATAGGTAGGGAACTCCTGATTATCAGACAGAGTATCCGTTACGGTAACGGTAATGGGATCCGGAGAAGTTCCGAATTCACGTGCTCCGAGATAAATCTTCCACAGAATTTCTTCTTCGCCGTCACCATTGTTGGGGTCATCATCATAGCCGCCGATAAAAGACTGAGCCCCTCTTCCGTTTACGGAGCAAACAGTAAAGTTTCTGCCCGCCGCAGGATCGTAATAATCACCATATGACGGTTCCAACTTCTCCTTGGTGGCATAACCACGGTCATAATAAGCATTAACAGTCTCTACCAATGCCTGGCCTTGGTTAGAATAGTAAATCCAACCGTCGTTCTTGATGCGGTAATTCTGACCGGAGGGATGTTTTTCATTTTCCAGATAGCATATCACATCGATGGTTTTGAAATAATCAGAACCCACACTTGCCAAAGCTTCGGCCACCTTTTCCATATTCAGGACAACCGCAAAGCCATACTTGCCGTTTTCGCCAAAGTCAAAATCTGCATGCTGTTTTACAATGGTATAGTGAGTACCCTCAACCAACATGATTTTTTCGTCATTTCCGCAAACCATTTCCACCGTAATAGGCCAAGCGTCGTTGTAGTGGATGGTCACCTCGCCAATGGGGAGCTCTTCATCGGGAATATGGTCGATAATAGTCAGATTATCAAACCGGGCGAAAGGAACTTTGTTCTCGGTATTATCACAAGTAACCTTCCACCGAGTCAAATAATCGTTGATCTCGATTACATGTGCCTTCTTCACATACAGACGGGCTCTGGAGGTCGTGACCGGCTCTACTTCAACAGGACCGACACCGGTAGAGTTCCCGAACGGATCCGTATAGGTAATGGTATAACCGTTTTTCAAACCGGTACTCTGGTATCCGATAGTACTGTTATCATCCAAAGGAATGGTAAAATACACCAATTTGTAAAGCTTAACCGGCGTACCATCCGCATTGGTAGCCAGATTTTTCGTATTAAACGTAAAACCGGTACGTGTATCGTCGAAATCCAAATAATTTGTATCCGCAATGGATTTGATGGATGCAAGATTTTCCTTGTGGGTATCTCCATCCGTAAAACTGTGAATATCGAAAGGATACTCATCATTTACCAACAATTCCATACCTGTCATAGTATCGGTAAAGGTGGCTATATTATAAAAATCCCAACCGAACCACACATCCCAACGGATAACGGGCTTTCCGTTATAAAACAGAAATTCGCCGGTGTCGGGATCTACTTCGTAGCCGCCCGCTTTAGAGGGCGTAGTATAGTTCGGAATGGTCTGTTCGTATTCTTTGTATTCCTTGGTGGGTTCACCATCCACACTGGTCAGGTAAGCCACGTTGGAGAAGGTTTTGGGGTCAATCTGTCCGTTTGCGTTAATAACGGACTTTGTTACATCAGCAGGTATACGCAAATGGTAGGCACCGGGTGCTAAGAGCTGGCCTTCGGGCGCAGTGATTGTAATCACCTGACAATCAACATTGGCTCCGTTGTCGCCCAGCGGCAACTGCTGTAATACGTAGGTGAAAGTTGCATCTACATCTGAAAGCACCGCTGTGTTAATATCGTTCGTCCAGTAATTTTCATCGGTGTCCACGCCCTCCAAAGTAATGGGCTCATCCGGACGGAATGTGAAGCCGTATTGCGGAGCGTCGGTAACAGTAAAGGTAGCCACGGGTTCACGGATATAAACCACCACCCGGTAGTCGATATAATATTTTTCATTGGTTTCATCCGGATACACACCGCCATAGTTACTACCCTTATCTGTGAAGGCGGTTTTGTCAATCTTAAACCGTTCTACTGTCACATTATCCCATGCAATGGTCGCAGTAGCCGTAAGCGGAGTAGTGAGAGATGCTCCGTTTTCTTTCAGTTCCACGATATTGGTTTTCTGGGCGTCGGTATAGCCTGCCAGTTTGTCTGCTGCAGCTTCGGGACGAATTTTCATCTTGTAGGTAAAGGTATAGGTACCCTTTTTCAAAATCTGATCCGGGCTGCTAATGGTGAGGGTGTTTGTAGTACCCGCAGTCGAAAGGATGGCACCGGCTGTTTCACCATCCGGGGAGGTTACTATAACATCCTCATAAATCTGACCCCGCAACGCACCAGCAGCTTCCACGGTATCCACCAGCGTCAGGGCAGCAGTGTAAAGATCGGCGCTTGCGTTGTCCGAAAGCCTCATGTTCTGATCCAAGGTAAGAATCACGTTATAATCTGTCAAATAGGAAGAGGCATCTATACTATAGTAAGGAACACCTGCGGTTTTCTCCAGAGTGTAGCCCGCTTTCATCTGCAATGGGAAAGTTTCGCCTGCAGCACTAAACACGATTTTGCCGTCATCTCCCTTGTCTGTTACATTCAGTACACCGGCAAAGCTCAGGCTTACATCATTCACAGTGGTGTTGTTTTCGTCAGCATTTGCAATCCACTCTTCATCAAAACGGATGCGAATCACATCGTTGTCTTTATCAATCCACCAGCGAAACAGAGGCTTATCGTTGGAAATTGCCACATTGTCAAAATCAGCCGGTTCTATTTCAGCCGGGTAATTACCTGTGATATGGCCGATAAAATCCAGAGGAATAGTAAAATCCTGACCGGGATTGGCCTGCAAATATGCAATCAATTCCTTACTCTTGAAATTCTGGATTTGCAGTCGGAAAAACAGGCTCTGCCCATTTTCTACGTATTGGGGCAGTTCCGTTCCCTCAGCATCGGCATCCAAATCTACTTGGACGGAATTTGCATAATCCGTCAGTACCGGCTCCGTCTGGGCAAACACCGCCCTTCCTGTACTCAGCAACAAAAGAAGCATTAAAAGCACAGCGCCTCTGTGCCAATATTTCTTCCATTCCATTTTCTGTAACATAAAATATACCTCCCGGCTAATCTATTTGTAAAATTATGTAACGTCAAAAACAGCAAAGGGACACTTTGCCGAAGTGATTGTACCACAATTTATTGATATTGTCGATAATATTAAAGCAATCTTTTTAGTTTTCTTTATTAAAAAAAAGAATTGCGTTAATTTCACGTTGTACCAGGCGGTCTCGTTTTCTCTTACTGTCGGCGGTCGGACTTAAATATGCAGGAGTACTTGGGGTTCTCCGTTATTGTCTTCTTTTCCTCTTCCGGGAAAAATCGTATAGCCATTTCTAAAAACCTTGGCTCACACACAATCACTTTATGCATTGCCGGTATTACAGAGGACAAAATTAATGGTGCAAAACAATCATCACGGTTCTCATTTTGGTCGGTTTCATTTTTGTCGATCGAATTTTGACCGTTCTCATCAACCGGTTCTCCCCACTTTAGTCCCTTTTGCCACTGTTCAAATTTTATATACTGCTCAAAGGCTGAGTCAAAATAATTCGCGGCAGCTTCAAAATCTCCCATATTACCTGCAATCGTTACACATCTCATATCTATAAAGCAAAAGTCGCTATGACATCCGTAGCATTCAGTACCTACAATTTTTTCAAACAACTGTCGTGTCGCCAAAAGAAGCTCCAGTCCTTCCCGGCTATTCATCAATTCAGAATTACACACTATCGCCTCATCCAACGATTTTCGGAAAGCATGAAGAAGCTCCAACACGGCCTCACCACGATACTGTTCCGCCTTTTTATCATCACTTATGCTGCCGATGCTTCCTAAGTTCCCCAGCAGTACTTGTTTGCATAATTCAAGATCAGGCTGTTCCAATGCTTTCTTCTCGGCCTTTTCATGTTTACCAAGCAGGGAATATATGGATAGTAAGGGAATAATACTCGATTGATCATGAGCTAATAATTCCTCGTAAAGTGTAACCGCTTCTTCCCAAAAGATGTTCGGAACCTCATCTTTCTTCGTCCAGCCTTGCTTATTTAAGGCGCACGCCAGCTTCGTCTTAAAGTCCACCCTATCCGGGAATTCTTCAAGCCCCCTTCGCAACAGAGCGATGCACTCTGTCATATCATTGTTATTATTTAACATTCTCAGAGCCTTATCATTATATTCCCGGATTATTCTGTCCCTGTCATTATTATAGCCAAACAACTCATCGATCGTTATGTGGAAATAATTGGCAATGGCCGGAATCATCCCCATATCCGGATAACCGCCATTTGCTTCCCACCTTGAAACTGCCTGTGGTGTAACACCTAAGGCAGTAGCCAAATCCTCCTGCTTTCGTCCATTCTTCTTTCGTAATTCCTTTATTTTCTCACCAATATTTACTTGCATACAATACCTCCGAATTAATTTATCACCGGTGTATGTTAAGCATAGCAAAACCTTACGGCAGAAGCAATTATCAATTCGTTGTTTCGTACTCAACGAATTGTTGTTTTGTGTATCTAAGCACGTAAAAAAAATAAGAGAAATACGGCATTTCTGCTGTATTTCTCTTACTAAAATTTACTGCTGGTGGACGGACTTGAGCACAAGACAGCTATCCGCAAATCCACATAGAAAGGCGCTTGCCGGGGTACTGACTTGGGGTGCGTAAATTCTAGCTGAAGTAATCCGCAAGTTACGAGCAAGTTAAATATTCCTATAATTTGTATGCAGACCCTCTAATTTTCACAATATTTTGTGTAATTTCTTTATAATAACCCGCCCATGGCAAGTTACGAGCAAGTTAAATTATGCCCATATAGGAACATATTTCATATAACGTGGTGCTGTTGTTGGGTCATGCGGTTTCAAATAATTGCACTGGACAGCCTCCTTTATCAATCGTGATATACTACCTGATGAAGTTTCCATAAGTAGCATAAAAAAAATCCAGATAATTCTCACTATCTAAGAGTTCTCTCCCTCAACAAGAGGTGGATTTGTTTTTTCAGTTACCATATAATACAATCACAAGCCGACAAACACAGAAAGGACAAAATAAATATGAAAAATAACCTTGCTGACAATTTGAAGCGATTACGACTTGAAAAGAACTATACTCAAGAGCAAGCTGCCGCCTTGCTTAACATCTCTTCCAAATCACTTTCCCGGTGGGAATGCGGTTCCTCTATGCCCGACATTATGTTGCTTCCCGAAATAGCTAAGCTCTATGGTGTAACCATAGATGATTTATACAGAGAAAAATCAAAAGCCTACGAAAATTATGCACTACGTTTATTGTCTATTTATGAAGCCAGCCGCGACATCCATGATTTTATAAACGCAGAACGTGAATTTTCCGGTCTACTGAAAAGTCAAAAATATTCCATAAACGACTTGCGCTCCTATGCCATTTTGTATCAATACCTTATGGTAGATTGCAAAGAAGCTGCATTACAGATCTTTGAGAAAGGGCTTACTATGAACAAAAACGAAGCCCCTGATGCCTTCCACCAGCTCGAAAGGCAACGTATGCTATTTCTTTCCCAAATAGGCGAAAACAAACGAAACATTGATGAGCAAAGCATGAATTTGGCAAAAAATCCAAAAGATTTTTACTGTCATATAAATCTTTTGATAGCGTATTTATATGCCCAAGATAATGAAAAAGCGCTGGAAATCTTTTTAAATGCAGAAAAACAGTTCCCAGAGCAAGCCTTACTTTATACATATGGAGGCGACATTTATAAGCGTTTACACATGTGGGAGCAGGCTTTTGAATGTTGGAACAAGGCATTGGAGCTTGACGCCGAAATCACTTCACCAATGTGGGCAAAAGCAATGTGTTATGAAGAATTGGGAGATTTTCAAAATGCTTATCAAACATGGCTTGATATAATTGCTTGGTTAGAAGCCAGAGGATATGAGGAAGAACTGCAAGAACCTAGGAACCATGCAAAGGAATGCAAAAACAAGATATAACACTCTCATCACTACTCGCCAACAAACAAGAGAACTCTGACAGAGATGTCGGAGTTCTAATTCGTTCTGTTAATATAGAAATCTTATGTATGCTATGCAACATGGGAAATATGTACGAAAGAGGGATGATTGCCATGATGACTATAGAAGACTATCATAGCAGTCATCCCTTGCTCTGTTATGCTTATAGTATAAAACATATTTTATTTGTTGTCAACTTGTATTTCAGACATTTTTCTCTTACTGCTGGTGACCGGATTTGAACGCAGGTCTACCGCCCGCAAATTCGCATAGAAAGGAGCTTGCTGGGGGTGCTGACTTGGAGAAAATATGCTAATAATTTTCTAGTTCTACTTCGATCCCCACAATATAAAACCTTGTCACCTCTCCATATTGATGTCCTAATCCATCAAATAACCAAGTTAAATCCTTCAGTATATCCTCCGAATTTTGATTTGCATATGTTTGTGCGCCAAAAACAATTGGATTACTGAAAGGGCATACATCTCCTCCTTTAATTTCATCCTTATTAATTGCTTTTTTAACCGCTGCTATAAGAGGTTTTATCTCTTTTGGACAAGAAGAACTTATATCTTTTCCTGAGTATTTTTTCAACTCTGTTATTATAAATGGTTTATTTAACTTCTTCACTTTTTTCATCAATCTTTTACATACAATAAGTGACACAACTTTATTCTTATACGTAAAAAAGTGTTTAATTATCAAATAATCTTTTTTTGAATTCCAAAATTCATCCATAAGCGGCGTTGTCTCTGTTGTATTTTTTAAGGAAACAACTTTACATATCTCCCTAGATATCATTTTAATCACTCCTCTCAATTATATATCATAAAGACTCATTAAAATTTCTCCTGTTTAGTGTAGTTACAGCCTTTAGTAAAGAAGTAACGTCTCCTCCTATTCGATTTAGTTGAAATCTCTTTGGAAAATTTTCTACCAATTCCATCTCAATTCCTTCTTTTATTTCCTTTTTCCATATATATATTCTAGTTGTATCAAATGCTCTAAAAAAATCTATTGAAAAGCATGACGTCTCTGCACCATAAAAAGGCAATAGTACTCTATCAAAAGACTTTACATTGGCCCAATGTTGCATTATCCTCCTTTTAATATCACACGATTTTCCAATATATCCTTGCTTATATTCATCTAATATTAACAAATAGTACCCTTCCACTCCAGCACACTTATTAAGGTCTTGAATTTCTTCGAATTCTTTGTATACTGACAAAAACTCATTTACTTCCTTGTCAAACTCTTCTTTATTCAAACTAGCAAAATATTTCATATTTAAATCATAATTCTTTAAACATAACTCCCGATATTTCTGGCACCATTCTTTTCGATATTTTCTTCCTTGCTCGTCTTCATATGCATTATCCTCTGCAAATCTATGGACAAATGGAAAAGATGGTTTTGTATCAATAAGTGCAAACTCTTCCCTAACTAATTTAAATGATTTCTTTCTCTTTAAAAGTTTTACTCCAAAATATTCTATTTGCATATGCTACCTCCTCGTACTTTAGATTAGAAGTTCAAACGATTTTACTAATAACACTATATCATATCTTTATATACAAAAGCTTTCGTTTTTACATCTTTTTAAATATATCTCTAATACAACTCCTTCATTTCTAATTATAGTCTTATATTGTCTAAAAGAGAACATATCAACGTAGATCATGTGAAAATTCAAACCAAGGTTATAAGTACCAACGCGTAAGAAGCCACGCCGTATTTTAGATATAATTTAGATGCAAAGCCTTCACGAAGAATGTATTCTCAAGCACAACAAAAAACAGATTAATTCAAATAAAGCATTGTGAGGACTGCAACAGCTTCTAGACCACCGCAAATCTTATGAATATGGCACTCTGTTAAGTGTACATATATGTACATACAAAATCCGCCACACCACAAAATAGGAGAAACGCTGTACAATCAACGTTTCTCCTACTTTTTACTTACTGTTGGTGGCCGGACTTAAACGCTGGATAGCTACTCGCAAACGCACACAGAAAGGAGCCTGCCGGAGTGCTGACTTGGGGTGTGTAAACAGAATGTAAAATAATCCTTTCGTCTGCTTATAACTTAACCAATTCTGCTATTTTAGCCGCAACATCTTCCATTGGTTCCTCTGTCGTACTTAATCCACTTCGAGAACCAAGCAACGGACTTACTTCACGTAAATCGTCAAAAGTTGTATTATGTACAATGGGAACAAGCAAATCACGTGCAAGCAAGGCTGAAAGCTCTTTGTCTGCAATCCCTTCTCCCTTTATACGTTTAAGAAATGAAGGAGTAACCAATACAATACCCATACGAGAGTTTGCCAACCCTTTGTCTATTTCACGAAGTAAAGGCGCACCTAAAGGAACATCCTTTTCACTAAACCAAACGGATACGCCTTTCGTTTTAAGTATGTCATATAATTCTTTTGCGGCATCCTTACGATCATCCCAAGCATGACAAAGAAAAACGTCACGCAAATCGGGTATTTCTGACCGCTTTACAACATTTTCTCGTATAGGCGTAAGCGTGCGAATTTCTGCAGGAGAATATAAAATCGTAGATCCAACCGAAGACCAACTTGCTTTCTTCTTAGTTTGTCTCCCGTAACTACTACCACTTCTCAAATTATTTGTTGAAGAATAATACGAAGAAGTATATGTGGGATAAGATGAATAAAAACCATATGTTCGGTATCCTCCTCCACACGCTGGGCAGTTTGCCCTCCCACTCGCTGTTCGATGACCATTAATTGGTGCTGTACATCTTGCCATATATGAATACCTCCTTCAATACAATATCTTCCATAAACATCCTATTTTACTACTATTCCTATTCAAAATCATTCTGCCCA
This sequence comes from Acetatifactor sp., assembly GCA_045590095.1. Taxonomy (GTDB): domain Bacteria; phylum Bacillota; class Clostridia; order Lachnospirales; family Lachnospiraceae; genus Acetatifactor. The sequence goes on from JAZNQI010000012.1 coordinate 11,221, forward strand.
TTTATAATAAACAATTTTCTCGTTATACTGATCCCAACCCAAAATTTCGTCGGACTGCAACCTTCCTATCACAATATAACTTCTAACACCTTGCTCCTTTGCAAATGTATTAATAGCACTTATTGAAAAATCTCGCTTCATAACAAATTCCTTATAATCTCGAGCATTCATCAAAACATCTCTTGCAAATGCATCTGCCTTTGCTTCCATATCGCTTTGGGTAGAGTTAAAATCAATAAATCTTTGTCTAATATCTTCGTTGATAATATGACCTATTTCATGAAATAAAGTAAACCAGAAAATATCTGCTCTGTTTTGTCTTATTGTCATGCATAAGATCAATTTTCCATCATCTGTCTTTTTTATAAATCCCTGTACAGGAGCCCCTTTAAAATGTTTTACAATTTTAAATGCTATTCCGCACTTTGCAAAAATTTTTTCCAACTTTTCTTGTACTATATTAATGTCTTCAAACATCAATTTCTTAATTTCAGGAATACCACTTCTTAACAACGAAATATTTAATTCATCAGATACCACAATATCTTTTGTTACCAATTCGCATATTCTTTGCCAAGCATACAAAACGTAAGTATCAACATTAATGTTTGTAGCAACCTGCGCACGATATGCGGCATTATATGTTATATGCGGAATTGCTGTCAAATTACTTACAGCTAGAATTTTTCTTAAACATAAAACCTTTTCAGCCTCATTAGTATTTTCAATTAACCAACTTCTTGATACCATATATTCCACAACTTGCTTTAGTGGTTTCAAAATACCCAACTCTGCTTCTGTAATATTGTATACCTCTTCAAATTCTAAAAGTTCCCTATCATAGTTTGCTTGGAGATTAATCCAAAAACTCGCATCAATCCCCAAGGCATATTCTAGTTTTTTTGCAAAGGCTACAGAAATATTCTTTTGACCTTTTACTATCGTACTAATATGTTTTTCAGTCATTCCAGTACGGATAGACAGCTCCTTTTGAGACATATCCCTATCTTCTAATATCTCCGCCAATGTTTCTCCGGGATGTATAATCAAGTCAGGGGATAATCCAATTATTTTTTGCTCCTTTACCATGATAATCCACAACTCCTTTAATTTGTACTGTGTCACACATTTTCAATGCTTCTGGTGATGTATTCTCTGCAATAGGTTGAATTATTAGTCTCCAATTAGCAGTTATATGAACTCCATAGCAGCCTTCCATATCAGTTAATGAATGTGGTTTTCCTAATCCTGTACTTAAATATATCCAAAAAGTATTTGCTGATTTTAGCTGATCATATCGCTTTTTTACAGCACGTGTTAATTCCTCACCAATTAATTTTTTCATCAACTTTCTAGGCATTTGTATTTGACACAGGTCATCGAACAACTCTTTTACAGAATCATCTTCAAATATGATTTGCAACCGATCACCTCTTTACCTATAGTTTCTTGTTTTTCCCATGTATTTTTCTTACCCATTTGGTTAATTTTATTATCTCACGACATATGTATTATGTCAAGCCGATTTTCTCAATCGAATAATCAAAACTAAGAAAAGCGGAAAATACAGCAATTCTACTGTTTTCCCGCTTTCATCTTACTGCTGGTGGCCGGACTTGAGCACAAGACAGCTATCCGCAAACCCACATAGAAAGGCGCTTGCCGGGGTGCTGACTTGGGGGGTGAAAAAAATATTTTTACCCCCATTCACATAACACCTTTTTAAAACTCCTTGATAGACCATTTACAGTTGTGGAAAAAGTTATTCCACATTTTGCTATTCTATCTTGGCTCATACAAATATTTCTGGGATTATCTTTAAACGCTTCTTCGTTCTTGCGCAGTCGGCTTACATCCAACCCTACATTGGAAAATACCTCATAGATTGTATGATAGGTGTCCTTATCATTAGGAGCACCAAAATTATATACGCCTCCGGCTATTTGGAACGTTTTTTCCAAATTCTCTACCACTTCATTTACATCTGTAATCCCTCTCTTATCATAAATGGGATAACTCAATTCACCAGACCCGCTTATTTGAGGAAGTAGATTTCTGAAAAAATCACCATGTTCTCCTTCCCTTATTGCCCTTACATCATACATCCAAGACAGCCTAAGTAGTACGCAATCCGGATTAATATTCAAGCATTCCTGCTCTGCCTTTAATTTTTCTTGCCCATATAAATTAAATGGTTGCAGCTCCTCTTCTTCACTATGTGCCCCTTCCATAGTGCTTCCAAAATATACTTGGTCCGAGCTGCAAATAATACATTTTGCTTGATATGTCTTTGATGCTTTAGCAATATTAATACTTCCTTCTACATTAATTTTGTATGATTTTTCGGGTTCTTTCTCACACAGACCCACATCAGATACAGCCGCACAATGCACTACTATATCCGGTTTATATTTATCAAAAACACTAAATACATTGTCCTCATTTGTAATATCCATCTCACTATGAGTCGGAGCACATATATCGTATTTATTACTATAAAAATCAAGGATTCTGCTTCCCAAAAAGCCTGTTGCCCCTGTAACTAAAATTTTTCTCATATTAATCCCCATTTATCTTACAATCTCATATATATCTTTACCTGTTCTCATTTCAAACCGTTTTTTCAGACTCATATTCATATCCCATTTACTTTGTGGATAACTACCATACCGTTGCTTAACATCAGCCATGCGCGCTTCCATATCCATTACGCCCTCCGAACCGGCAAGACAATCACATAATTGAATCAGTCTATCATAATCATCAAATATTGACTGCTCTAATGCTTTTGCTACTTCCTCTTGTTCATCTATTGTAATGTCAAAATTACCAATATATGTTGCGATATCCGGAACACTGAAAGAATGTGTTAAACATATTTTTGCCACCTCGTCATATCCCAAGCGCAACATGTACTTATAGCCATCATATACGTGACCCAAATGTCTTGTTCCAAATTTACGACCAATATCATGTAGCAGTCCTAATATGTATGCCTTATCAGAGTCCATATCATAACATAATAATGCAATTTTTTCTGCACAAAGAGCCGCAACCCTACTGTGATTTCCCCACGGTCCGGGATTACAGTTTTCTGCTTCTGCCAGTAATCGTTCTGCTTCTTCTCTATTCGGTATCATTTTATATCCCTTCTACTTTGCTTTACTTGTTAATTACCATTATAGCACATAATCATGGTACTAAATATTATTTTTTTATTATTAATAATTATGCTTATTGTATTTTTCAGATTGTTATGATATTGTATCGTTATGGGCACTATCATTTACGGTAGCGGTTAGTCCTTCTACGGAGGACTGTGACCTCCGATTACATAGAAATCTGCTTGTAGAAATCTTATGATAGGAGGATTGGCTTATGCTCACCATCGAAGGCTTGATTGCTGTCATCAGCTTATGCTTGACCTGTTTCAGTCTTGGCTATTCGCTTGGTCGTAATAACAAGGCACAAAAATAACCGCCCCAGTCCTGCAAACTAAGCGGTTATTTTATAACTGATATATAGCGGACTAACCGTCTATCGGTAGTGCCCTTTTCTACTTATATACTAATCCGAAAATATTCTATTGTCAACGATTATTTAAAAAATGTAAAAGGAAATTATATATTACTTTATTTTAGCATAATTTCATAAACTTTTTCAATATATGCACTATACGCATAATAATTTCCTTTATCAAGTCCATAGTAAACTTCATCCAATACCCAATTGATTTCCGTCATGCCAAACTCTTCATACACCGCACCACAAGTAGATAACCAACTACCCTCTTGATTTTCATACCAATTATCCAATAAAAGAACTCCACTCCTAGATTCTTCATCATAGCCATAATTGTTAAAATCATAAAAATCATCTGCACAATTCATCATTGCATCCTCCCAGGTAATTGTACTTGATTCCATTGGTTCATTTACTATTACTAACACAATATCAGCTTGTATCTGTGGCTCTATTTCAGAAATGCGCTTTCTTAGCTGTTCTTCCTCTTCTGGCGTCAAAACATCTGCATAATCGTAAACTCTTTCTAACGGACACAATTTATTAGTTCTGGGATATTCTGCCCTAAATGCTTCTAATTTTCCTGATAAAGCTTTAGCATTATCCTCTTCATAATCTAATGCTTCGTCGTAAAATTCTATTGCTTCTTTAAAATCTCCTTTACTCATAGCCTCTTCAGCCAACAACAAATTACATTCTATCAGTTCCTCTTTTAAATTTTTCTTGCCACCATAGATACCTGCTGCTTCAAGATAAGATTCCAACGCTTCTGCATAGTCCTCATCTTCCAAATATCTTTCTGCCTTATTTAATGTTAATATATACTGAACTCTTGGTGTATTTATCACACATAGGACAATACATCCAAATATCAAAAAAATTGCTAAAATTATAAAAATCTTCACACTTTTTTTCATTGTATTACTCTTTTGCATTTTCATTACACCTCCAATTTTCCATTTATCTTTTTTATTCAATCAAATATCTACACCTATATTCTATTTCTCAAAATTATTTCTGTCAACAAACATATAGCGATATTAAAAACGTTTCCTTTGGTACTTTCTCTAAAAAGTGTAAACATTTTTACATACATTCTGCATACACACCCAAACAGACGGGCAGTTCCTGCCCGTTGTCGCGGTATTCCTCGAATGCCCGCATAAATGCGGCATTCTCATCATTACTCGCGCAAAAAATAAGAGAAATACGGCATTTCTGCTGTATTTCTCTCATCAAGTTTTACTGCTGGTGGCCGGACTTGAACGCAGGTCTACCACCCGCAAACCCGCATAGAAAGGAGATTGTCGGGGCACTGACTTGGGGTGTGTAAACGGAGTGTAAACACTAGTTTATTTGACATTTCCATTCAATAGTGTCATATTTAACCGTACCTTTTCTCTTCCCTTCTTCAAACCATACAATAGTAACCACATCATTCTTTAAAAGAATACTTATTCCATATCGATATCTATACAAATTATTGTTATCAGTAATATATTTTAATTTGTCATAATCTTGCTGCAAATATCTAGTGGTTCGCTTAATCTCAAAACAAGCAAAATTGTATTTGTTACACCCTCTTCTATGTATTATCATATCTGGTCTAATTCGTCGCATTGCTTGCCCGGTTTTAGGATCAATACCATTTCTATTATATTCCATATCAATATTGAATCCGACATAATCCTTATCGTATTTATTTTTAAAATAGTGCCATAAATGTGCAGAAATACATACTTCATTTGCATTAACTAATAGAAGATATTTGTCTTCCTCATATAATATTTTTAGTACCGAGATAATCTGTTCTTCTAATTGTTCCCTCTTCACTTTGCATTTTGGTATTATTCCTAAACATTCTTTTTTCTTTCTCGGACAATTAATACACCTTTCCCTCATTTTTCCTAGTCCTTGTGTGTTTTTTAATTGGTCAATAAAGTCTATACACTCTTTTATCACAATTATAATATATCCTTGTGCTGCATATTACAGTTTATATCTTCAACGTTACACATTCTATTAACCATATTATCAATGCTTTTTATTCCCACATCTTTTTACATTTATCACATTTATATCTCGCATGTAATTTATGTGACCATACTCCCCAAAAAGCAGCCGAATACTCTTTGTCTGCCCACTTTGCTGGTCGTACTTTATATATTCCGCAATATGGACAAGGAAAATCATAATATTCTGTGTCCCAAGGTGCATTCTCTGCGGGCACTTCAACGATTCTAATCTGTGGAATTATCTTTTTTCCATTACCGTCTCTTTGTGCGTGAATCAAAAAAGATTTTTCAATCTTTTCGGCCGTTTCATCTAATACAAAGAAAAAATCAGATACAATTACACCATTTCTAATCAATAAAAACCTTGTAATTGTACCCACTACACACTTGATTATATCATCCTTTCTCTCATAACTTCCATCTAAACAATTTTCTAAATCATCTACCCTAGAAAGTCTAAGTATACCGTTATTGTAAAAAGCATATTTCCATGACCTCGTTTCTAATAATGCATCAAAAAAAGGTTCTGTTTCCTTAATATGCCCTGTAAAATGAATATTTTCAGTACCTTCCTTGCTATAGAGATAATCCTTCCACATTATTAACTTATATCCCGCCACTAATATTCCGTTTTCTATATAGCATGGATATTCATCCACATCGACTTCCATACCATTCTCCATCTGAAAGTTGAATACTTTATTTCCCGCAAACTGTAATCTATGGAATCTATCTTCACTATTTGCTTTTAGTTCAGAATAGCTGTCTACAGATGAAAATACTTTTTTTTCTTTATTGTTTGAAAATGTTTTTACCCAATTTTTAATACCCATTTGACTAATATATGAATCCGCATTTAATTTATTATCATGTATGAGATAATATCTAATATAATCAACGTCAAACATCATCTTAATAACATTGTTATTTCTTTCATATCTTCCTGAATAATTTTTATTATTTAACTCATAAACAAACGTTGCATCATCGTTAAATTGAAATCTGTCTCCATGACATCCCTCCAATGTTGCATTAAAATACATGGCGTTTGGTATATAGCCTTCGCAGTCAAACGCTTCGGTATATATGAAATCCCCATCAATAATATAATTATATCTATTAGTACATATTTTGTTTTCTTTTATGATATATGGTACTTGAAACTCATCAAAAACTTCCTCCTTATTTTGACTCCAAAAAGCAATAGTTCCGTCAACAAATTTTAAGCAATCTTTTTGATTCATAGTATAAGTAAGTAGTCTCAAATATGGAACATCCTCAAGAATATTAATTCCATTATCTAAAGGATATCCACAATGCATACATGCAGAAGCCTTATTTGAAATTTCTTTTCCACATTCTGGACAATTTATAAGTGCCATCTTTAGTTCTCCTCCCAATTTACATATATTATAAATAATCGTAATCACATTGTCTAGGTCGATTATTTATTCTTTCAATAACACTTTCTGCCGTCTCTTTTCTCACCAGTCTGCTTCATGTTATAAATAAATCACTCTTTATAAATATTCACAATACTACTTCTTGCCTTCCATTTCCTCATACATTTCTAACTAGTCGCAAAAACGTCATGAAAAATATTTTGGCCTTATCACCACATTTTTTAAGCACGCTTCCCCCCCGCCTCCACTTTATAAAAAGTTTAGAAATTTATCTCTAAACTCATTCTAATATCCCACCGATACCAATATCACACAACAAAATAAAAGACCGTACCTTAACGGCAAGACAAATTACGAAGCATAACCGCTTTCGATTTGCCTTGCTTTTTTATTTGCAAAAGTAACTTTACAGACCTATTATTTACTTTTCATTTGTTACCGTCTCTGTCATAGCTACTTTTCAAAAAAAGCCAAAAAGATATGTTTTCAGCCGTTTTTGAGGCAAAAAACTGTTAAACAAATTAACTTATATTAATTACCGCTAAATTCGGTAACTCAAAAGGAGGTATTAATTACCATGGATAATTACGAAAGCAGACCCTTACTACCCATGCCATTTCCCAGACCACTTAAGCAGATGACGAACGAAGAACTAAACAATCTTCTTACTGGCAAATTCAATTATAATGTATTGATTCCGGGTCTTATTGAAGCACATTTGCGTAAGGATGAGCAGATTGCTGACCTTACCAAACAGATTGCAGAACTTAACAAGCGTGTTCTTTATCTGGAACGAAAACAGCTTCAAAAACCCGGACGTCCTCGCTGGGAGTTCTGGGTTAACGAACAGAAACTGACCGACGAATACTTAATGAAATTAATTGACGAAGGTTATTATGACAGTATCGGCAAGTTGGAGAAGGACTTACATGCCGGTAAGAATCAACTCCGCAACCGCTACAACAAAGCCAAAGAAAAACTGCGACTGGAAAGGAAGGTGGCAAACAATGGAGATAGTTAGACCTATCGTGCAGGAGTGTTTTATCCCGGCACAATATACTTCTTCCCCGGAAATTATCAAAAACTGCTTGCAGGAAGTTCTTTCCGAAGGTATGATGTATTCACAAGTCAGTGCTCCGGCAGATAATGAGGATATGACTAAGAAACAACGTGAGAACATCATTAAGAAGCACATGGAGCAATTTACAACTAAATATTATGAGTCAGACAGACGGTGGCACTCTTTCCTACCGGATGAAACACATCCACGTGGAATGAAGCCTATTGCGAAACGTAAGTGGGAAGATTTGGAAGCTGTCATTCTTGCCTATTATGAGGAGCAGGAGCAAGCCAACAAACGCAGGAAGATTACCTTGCGTACTCTATACCCGGAGTGGTTTGCCTACAAATGGCAGGACACCAACAATTCCGGCTACATGAACCACATTGACGGCGAATGGAAGCGGTATTATGAGAATGACCCCATTGTAGACCGCCCGGTAGTGGAATTTACCACCTTGGAGCTGAAGAACTGGGCAAGGAACAAGATTATTACTGGGAAACTGAACAAGAAGCAGTACTACAACATGGCAATCATTATCCGCCAAAGTTTGGAGTACCTTGTGGAGCTTGGGGAACTGCCCTGCAATCACTTTGCAGAGTTCAAAATCAAAGCTTCTCTCTTTACTCCGGTAATCCCTAAGGAAGCACAACAGGAAGTCTTTACCGAAGCGGAAGAAAAGAAGCTGAAAGCCTTAGCAGCCGCAGAATTTTCAGAGCATCCCAACCGCACCGCCGCACTTGCGGTACTAATTAACTTTTCCCTAGGCTTACGTGTGGGCGAGCTTGTTGCCCTTAAGTGGAAGGACTTAAAGGACTCTTACCTGCATATCCGACGCATGGAGCAGAAACAGTATGAGCAATTAGAAAACGGCAAGTGGAAGAAGCATTTGGAAGTGGTGGAGCATACCAAGTCGGACGCAGGTTACCGCACCTTATATGTAGTATCTTCTGCTATGGAACTTTTCGACAAGGTAAAGGAAGCCAACCTGCGGAATGGTTATACTTGCGAAGCCGAGGACTATATCTTTATGTACCGCAAGCACCGCATTACTGCCAACTCTATCGACAGCCATTATGAGCGTTACTGCAAGCAGATAGGTATTTCCAAGAAAGGCAACCACAAAGCAAGAAAGACCGCTTTAACCAAGGTTGCAGACAATCCTAATATCAACTTAAAGGATGCTATGGAATTTGCCGGACACCGGGACGTAAAGACGTTCATAAACCACTACTGCTTCTCCCGATACTCGGACGAACAGAAACGACAGGAATTAGAAAAGACTCTGAATGTTTAGTATCAATTACACCACTCTTAACGAGTGTAAAAAAGTGTAAACATTTTACATACATTCTACATACACACCCAAACACAAAAAAATAAGAGAAATACTGCATTTCTGCTGTATTTCTCCTACAAAATTTACTGCTGGTGGCCGGACTTGAACCGGCACGGGGTTGCCCCCGAGGGATTTTAAGTCCCTTGCGTCTGCCTATTCCGCCACACCGGCAAACCGCGATAACTTTTCAGTTATCAGTGGGGCCTACAGGGCTCGAACCTGTGACCCTCTGCTTGTAAGGCAGATGCTCTCCCAGCTGAGCTAAGACCCCATATATTTTGTTTTTAAGGAAGCACTTACGTGCAGGCGACCCGGAAGGGGTTCGAACCCTCGACCTCCGCCGTGACAGGGCGGCGCTCTAACCAGCTGAGCCACCGGGCCATATTTGTTAATTTATCTTTTGGAACTTTAGTTCTGGGTAAGTGGACCTTCAGGGACTT
>JAZNQI010000013.1:0-9247 GCA_045590095.1 Acetatifactor sp.
AAGGATTTACAGGTGCCTGAGGTGCGGGGTTAGTGCGCTGTGAAAAACCCTGCTGATTCCACTGATCGGGTGAATTAGGTGTCATTTTCATTTTGTATTCTCCTTTTGTATATTATTATTTTATATTTGATAACCGGGAATTAAGAGCTTGGCAATGTATTGGACTATTAAGATGACTAATCCTACCTGCCAGTAAATGTCTCGAAATTTTGCACCGGAAATCTTTCCTTTTGTAAGGCGCTGTAATGTCTGTGTGATAAAAAAGATTAAATATAATACCACAGAATATACAGCAAATGCGTGGTAATATAATGCTGACAAGAATTGCCCGGTAAAAAAATAACATATAGCGCGTGTGCCGCCACATCCGGGACAAGGGATTCCAAATATCGATTTCATACTACAATTACTCAAAAAGCCTAAGTTGTAATATTCTGCTATCCAATAGGAAATACCGTAAACAGGAACGATAATTAATATGAGCAAAATACTGAGCCAATACAGGCAATTTTCGAGTTCTGAGTTAAGAAGATCATTTAATTTGTTTTTTATTCTTGTCATATTATTCACCTAAACGAAATTATAACATGATTCGACAGGAAATGACAAGTGTTACGAGGTTCCTTTTTCGATTTTTTGGTAAAAAAATTTAGAGACAATTTAGACATATTTAACAAAAAATTTATTATATTTGACAATTTATATTTGTGCTGTTACAATGGCGGGAAACGCGAAGGGAGTGATATATCATGGCTGTAGCATCGTTGATATGGGGGATGATTTCGTTAATAATTGGTGTTCTGTTAGGTTGGTGTATTGGATGGCTGGGAATCTTGTTGGCTGTTTTAGGCATTGTATTCGGTGCACTCGGCAGAAGAAAGCCTTTGCATACAGGCATGGCAACTGCCGGATTGGTAATGTCAGTCATTGCTTTGGCATTTAGTGTATTTGAATGGATTGCATTTCCGACCGTCATAAAAAATATAGATTTAATGTTTATGTAAATAGTATGAAGAATGTTAGAACTCTTGCTTGGTATGCAGGAGTTTTTTATATAAATAATTTAATTGCGAAGGAAGCTTTTTTGCGCTATTATAATAATAGGCATTTATTTGTATTCGTAGGAGAAAAATATGAAAAAAGTTTTTGCAATATCCGGCCTTGTTTTTGTGGCTATCATAGTCGGTATTTGCTTTATCAATATTTATGAGGCTAATACTGAGGTTACGCAAGAAACCACCATGGTCGGACTGATTTTAAACGGAGACAGTCAGGATAGAAATTGGAGCCAGGCCCATTATGAGGGATTAGCTAAAACGGCGGAAGAGCTAAATTTAAATATTATTTTCAAGGAACGGGCGAAAGCAGAGCAAATAGAGCAGCTGGTAGAGGAACTGGTGGAGGAAGGTTGCGAAATTATCATTGCCAATTCCTTTGAATTCGGAGAGGGTATGGAGGCGTCAGCCGCTAAATATCCGGATCTCTTTTTTTATCATGCTACAGGAGTCGGAGAAGGCAAAAATCTGTCCAGTTATTTTGGACGGATGTATCAAGTGCGATATCTGTGTGGCGTGGTGGCAGGACTTCAGACGCAGACGAATGAAATAGGTTATGTGGCTGCATTTCCTATTTCGGAAGTAAATCGCGGTATCAATGCATTTACTTTGGGAGTCAAGAGTGTGAATCCGGAGGCGGTAGTTTACGTCAGATGGACGAACTCCTGGACAGAAGATTCAGCAGCCGAAAAAGCTACCGAGAAATTATTAACCGACCATTCCGTTGATATATTGGCTATGCACACAGACTCTTTGATTCCTTTGAAAATAGCAGATGAAAGAGGCGTTAAAACCATAGGCTACAATACTGACAATGGTGATTTGTATCCCGATACTTATCTGACGGCGGCAATTTGGGACTGGGAGAAATTTTACACGCCCAATATTTTGAGATGCCTGCAGGGAAAGTTTGAAGGATACCATTATTGGGAAGGTATAGAAACAGGAATTGTTTCTATGGCACCTTATGCCCCCTTTGTGAAAGATGAGACGAAAGAAGCAGTGGAACGTGAAAAGCAGAGAATGATTAGCGGAACATTTGATGTTTTTTACGGACCTATTAAAGATACAGAAGGAAATCTTCGCGTGGCAGAAGGCGAAAGCATGACAGACTATGTGATGTTAAATGAATTTGATTGGTATGTAGAGGGTGTTGTTATTGATGAAGAATAGTAAATTAATCCAAAGATTATTAATTATAGCGGGTATTATTATCGGAGTCGGGATTCTTGTATTGATATCTTTGATGGGGTACAAGAAGAATGATGTACCCAAGGTGGGGTTGATTCTTACCGGAAGTACGGCGGATGAAGGTTGGAATGGTGTACATTATCAGGGTGTGCTTGCCGCTTGTGAGGAGTTGGGAGCAGAGCTTATTGTAAAGGAAAATGTGCCGGAACAGAAGGAGAATTGTGATAAGGCAATTCTCCAGTTGGTAGAAGAAGGTGCGGAGATGATTATTTTGTCCAGCTATGCTTATCCGACTTTGATGAGAGATACCATAGGACAGTATCCGGAAGTGGCTTTCTACGGAATCAGTGCAGAATATCTGGAGGATAATTTAACTTCGTATTTTGGCAGAATGTACCAGGCCAGATATTTGGCAGGAGTACTGGCAGGACTGAAAACGGAGAACGGACAAGTAGGCTATGTGGCAGCAATGCCGAACTCAGAGGTAAACAGAGGTATAAATGCTTTTGCTTTGGGAGTCAGAAGTGTACGCGCGGATGCTACCGTAAATGTAATATGGACATATTCATGGGACAATCAGAAACTGGAAGAACAGGCAACTGCAACATTGATTGAAGAGGTAGGAGTGGATGTGATTACCTGTCATCAGAACCAGTCGTACGTGTCTGCATATGCGGATTCAAGGGGAGTATACTCCATTGGGTATAATGAGCCGGTTGCCGGACTGTCAGAGAAACATTTGACAGCTGCAGTGTGGAATTGGGATAGATTGTATTATGAAATAGTCCGGGAATTTAAACAGGGTAATGCAAACAGTGTCAAGAGTCATTGGTTCGGACTTGATACCGGTGTAGTGGCATTGGCAGATTATTCTTCAGAAGTAACCGAAGAGGAAAAACAAAAGGTTGAAGCAGCAAAGGAACGTATATTGGCAGGGCAAGATGTTTTTTCGGGTGTTATTTATGACAATAACGGAGAACTTCGTTGTGATACCGGAGAGTCTGTAAGTGATGAAGTATTGTTGAAAAAAATGACTTGGTTTGTGGATGGAGTAAAACTGTATGAATAACGTACTGAAGAGAAAAAATATTAGAAATACAGTCTCTGTTATCTTTATCAGCTTTTTTATCCTGATTATTATTTGTGTAGCAATGTGGGCTAAAATGCAAAGAATAATAGATACACAATTAGAGCATCATGTTGCTGAACAGGGGAAAATGGTATCCACTGTTATTAACAACAGCTTTTCGGATGAACTTCGAATGTTAAGTAATCTGACGGTTTTTGTTGATATTGAAGACGGTAGTCTGGGAACCGATTTTAAAGAAGAATCAGGTGTCCGCTATGGCGTGTTAGGAATTGACGGTAGTGTTCGTGCAGGTGCTGAAGTGAACATGAGCGAATACGAGGGCATGTTTGAGGCCATACACGGAAATGCTTCTGTCAGCGGAGGCAAAGATAATACCATTCTTTTTGCAGTTCCGGTGTACAAAGGGTACAATGTAAAATACGTTCTGTACAAGCTGTATGACAGTGAGGTTTTGGCGCAAAAGATTGATCTGTCTTGCTTTGACGGAGCCGGAGAAAGCGTTGTTACAGACTTAGATGCCAATATAGTGCTTCGGGAAACAGAAAGTACCATACAGAAATCCTTTTTTGAGAATGAGCAAAATCTTGAAATCTTTGGCGAGATTATGGAGAAAATGAATATCAGTTCTGCGGCAGCCGGTTGTAGCAAGAGCAGTATGGGCGATAATATTTTATTTATGGCGGAAACTGATTATGCGGGACTATATGTGAGGGGCTATGTGCCTGAAGAAGTAGTGAGTGAAGAAATTTCCCTGATTGTGCCGTTAGTTCTCTGGTGTTTCGGATTGCTGTGGCTGTTGTTGGTAATTGTAATCCTATACCTTATTGTAGCGGAGAAAAAGGCGAAGGAAAGTGAAGAATTTCTTCATGCCAAGCAGATTGCCGAAAAGGCAAATCAGGCAAAAAGTGATTTCCTGGCAAATATGTCTCATGAAATCCGTACGCCTATCAATGCTGTAATCGGTATGAATGAAATGATACTGCGGGAGTCAAAGGAGGATAACGTACGGGAGTACGCTACAAATATTGATAGTGCCAGTAAAAATCTTTTGGCAATCATTAATGATGTTTTGGATTTTTCTAAAATTGAAGCAGGTAAAATGGAAATCGTGGAAAACGATTACAGCATCGGTGAGATTTTAAATGATGTGGTTACCATGATTGAATTGAAGGCAGAGAAAAAGGGATTGGCGTGCAAGACTTACATAGATGAAACCATTCCTAAGAGACTGTATGGTGACGAGATTCGAATTACCCAGATTATATTAAATCTGTTAAATAATGCGGTAAAGTACACGCACAATGGTGCGGTGACGTTGAAAGTAAACGGCCGGGTTAATGAAGATAAAACGTCTTTTAGTCTTTGTGTGGCGGTAGAGGATACCGGAATCGGTATTGAGCAGGACAAGATAGATGCTTTGTTTGCGGGATTTCAACGTTTGGATTTGGAGAAAAACCGTAATATTGAAGGGACCGGTTTGGGACTTGCCATTACTCACAAACTGGTAACTATGATGAATGGTGAAATTAAAGTAAGCAGCGAGTATGGAAAGGGATCTACGTTTACATTCTGTTTGGAACAAAAGATTGTCGATGCAGAACCTATGGGTAATTTTATCAATAATTATCGCAATGTAAGTGGTTCCGTGCATAAGTACCAAGAGCAGTTCGTTGCACCGGACGCAAAGGTTTTGGTGGTAGATGACAACCAAATGAATTTGTTTGTTGCGAAAAAGTTGCTGGAAAAGACACAGGTACAGATTTCTGAGGCAAAAAGCGGTGAAGAGGCGCTGGAGCTTTTGAAGAAAGAGCAATTCGATGTGATTTTACTGGATCATATGATGCCCGGAATTGATGGTATAGAAACACTGAAACGGGCAAGGATGATGGAGGAGAATCAGAGCAAGGATGCCCCGGTTATCGCATTGACGGCAAACGCTATTTCAGGCGTGAAAGAAATGTATTTGTCTGAAGGTTTTGATGATTATATCAGCAAACCCATTGAAGGCAAAGTATTGGAAAAAATGTTGCTTAAATATATTCCTGCGCATAAGATGTTACAAACGGAAATGTTTGAGGAGAATACATCTATGGAGACTGCGGAACCGAAGCAGGAGGAGCCGGAGGAAGCAATCATTGATTTTGCAAATGGTCTGAAATACAGCGGAGATATTGAAGAGATTTACAATGAGATTTTGGAAATCTTTATTACTGCATATGAAGAGACAAGCGCATTGATTATTGGGGCTTATGAGGCTGAGGAATGGAATGACTATACAGTCCATGTACACGCGCTGAAGTCAAATGCCCTAAATGTGGGAGCTAAAATTCTGGGTGGGAAATGTCTGGATCTGGAGAAGGCAGGCAAGATGCTCAGAAGCGGCGAGAATGAAGATGAGAGCGAGGCATACATAAAGGAACATCATGAGCCAATGATGACTTTATATGGGGAAACTATTAAAGAAGCGAAAAGGTATTTGTCCGGTGGAGCATTGGGGCAGGAGGTTGACGAATGAAACGTATTCTTGTAGTAGATGATAATAATATGAATTGCGTAGTGGTGAGACATGCGCTAAAGACTTTATACGAAGTGTTTGTGGCAAATTCGGGACAGAAAGCGCTGGAAATGTTACAACAGGAAAAGGTAGATTTGATTTTGATGGATATCGAAATGCCTCAGATGGATGGTAGAGAAGCAGTGGCAAAAATTCGTGAGAATCCTGCATGGGCTAAGATTCCGGTTATCTTTCTGACTGCAGATACAGATGCGGAAACGGAAGCAGAGTGCCTGAAAGCCGGGGCGGATGACTTTATAACCAAACCCTTCGTACCGATTGTTATGTTAACCAGAGTGAGTCGGATTTTGGAGATTTATGAGCTTCGTAAAAATCTGGAAACAGAGTTGGAAATCAAAACAGAGCAGATGGAAAAGGCAAACCAGAAGTCTGTTACGGATGCTTTGACAGGACTGAATAACAGAGCCTTTTTGGAAAAGAATCTGACTGAATTTGTGGAGCATGGCGGTAAGGGTACTCTGTTTATGACGGACTTGGATAATTTCAAAAAGGTTAATGATACATACGGTCACATTGTAGGTGATAAGGTGCTGCAGCATTTTGCGGATGTGTTAAAAGAGTTTTCAGTGACCGGGGATATTGTGTGTCGTTTGGCAGGTGATGAATTCGTTGCATTTTATCCGGAATTGCTGAATCGCGATGAGATATCGTTCAAGGCAGAGAGTATTATCCGCAAATTTGCAGAAAAGATGGGGACTATGGGATTGGCAGGTGTTGTGTCAGTATCCATCGGTATTATGATTACCCAGGGAACAGAAAGTTTTAAGGATTTATACAATAAGGCAGATAAGTCATTATATTATGTGAAGAATAACGGCAAAAATGCGTATCACTATTACGATGAACAGAATAATAAGGTGACTGAAGTCAGCACAACTGTGGACCTGGAATATGTAAGTAATATGATGGAAATGGGCTTAACAGAGAAAAAGGGTCCTTATAGTCTGGCATATACTGAGTTTAAGCATGTTTATGATTTTGTATCACGCTATGTAGCCCGAAAAAAAGAAGCTGTACAAATTGTATTATTCAGTATTAAGTTGAAGGATAAACTGGGAGATTTGTACATGGATGATGTCATGGAATTGTTTGAGAAATCCATGGAGAATGCTCTTAGAACGGTGGACATGGGAACCAAATACAGCAGTAGTCAGTATGTAATGATTTTCCTGGATGCGGATATACAAAACGGACGTATGGTGGCTGACCGAGTAATAGAAAATTTCCTGACTAAAAATGAAACATTAAGAAATAAGGTAACGATACGCTATGACATTAAAACAATGGAAACCCAGGCAAATGAATAAAACAGTCACCGTAATCGGTGCTGCTATTGTGGATGTATTGGCGGGACCCGTAAGCGAAACTGTATTTAAGACGGGCTCACAACCTATGAATAATATTTCCCTTTCTTTCGGCGGAGATGCTTTGAATGAAGCGGTTGCTCTTTCTAAATTGGGGATATCTGTGGAATTGGTTTCAAAGGTGGGATGCGACGAAAGTGGCGACCGTGTGTTGAACTTTCTAAGGGAGCATGATGTATCTACGGAGCATGTTGTGCAGGAAGAGGGACTGGACACCGGAATTAATGTAGTTTTGGTTGACGAGCATGGAGAAAGACATTTTCTGACCAATCCCCAGGGAAGTTTGCGCAAGCTTTCTGCAAAAGATGTGGAACCTTATTTAGACGAGGCAGCGGATATTGTCAGCTTCGCCAGTATGTTCGTATCACCGCTTATGGATGTTTCGGCTATGGAGTCTTTATTTCGGCAGATCAAGTCTAAACCGAAGAGAATCCTGGTGGCAGATATGACGAAGGCTAAGAAAGGAGAGCGGCTGGAGGATTTAAAGAATGTACTTCCTTATATAGATTATTTATTGCCTAATGAGGAAGAAATAGCGTTATTGACAGGTGTATCGGATGCGTATGAGAATGCCGGGCTTCTGGTGGAAAGCGGAGTGTCCTGTGCCGTAATTAAGCGTGGCAAGGAAGGATGCCTGATTCGAACCAAGGAGGTTTGTTTGGAAATACCGGCATGTCCCGTGGAGCGGGTGGTTGATACTACCGGTGCGGGAGACTGCTTTGCGGCAGGCTTTTTGTGTGGGTTAACGAAAGGATTATCCTTAAAGGAATGCGGGCAATTGGCGTGTGCGGCAGCTTCCTGTGCAGTAGAAAGTCCGGGAGCTACGGAAGGAATTGTTTCCGCAGAAGAAGTAAAAGAGCGTTTAACTTTTTATGAAGAATAATAGAGAATAGCAGATAAAGTATGAATATATAAAGAAATCTCAAGGAAAAACTTGAGATTTTTTTATAACAAAACTTAAACTTATGTTATATGATTATGTGGGGATGCGATAAACCCTTGGAAATCTTAGGATTTTCAAGGGTTTTTGTTATGTTTGAGATTTTGGAGAAATATCGTAACGTAGTGTAAATTGGTGTAGTTTTAAGATGAATTGGTGTCAAAAGTGGTGTCAGAAAATATGGATTTGTGAGTGAAGCATTGTTATCTATGGAAGGGATTATCTGATGAAAAAGATGTTCTGAGTGTTCTTATGGATGTATGAATTGTAATGTGATACAATAACCACACAATGAGTGAAGAGAGACAATATGGAAAAGAACGAGCGATTAGAAAAGCAAATTAGGAAAGATTTAGGAATGAATAGAACGGAGTTTTCGCAGTATATGGGAATACCGTTAAGAACGCTAGAAGAGTGGGAAGCAGGAAGAAGAACGATGCCAGATTATGTCCTACGTCTTATTACTTATTATACAAAGATGGAATGTTTGCTGGCAGAAAAGAAAATTGAATTAGAGGAGGAAAATGAGGGTGCAGAAGAATAAAGTTATAAAAGTTCAAAATTTGCCAATCACAATTTCAAAAGAAGAAATTGATGATTACATTTGCATTACAGATATTGCTGCTGCAAAATCAGACGATTCCAGAGCAGCAGACGTTGTGCGTTATTGACTTTTACACCAAGCGTATCAGAGTGGGTGGAACAGACAAATGCAATAGGCATATTTGTTAAAAAGGGACGTTATGGTGGCACATATGCCCATAAGGATATTGCTTTTGAATTTGCTTCTGCTATCAGCCCGGTTTTCAAACTATATCTAATCAAAGAATTTCAGCGATTGAAAGAAGAAAACAATCTTAAAAAGTCAGAATGGGATGCAAAAAGATTTCTATCCAAGAATAATTATTTGATTCAAACGGATGCAATCAAGAATTATATTATTCCAAATTGCAATTATAGGGATGACTTGCAGTGGTTACCTTATGCGGAAGAAGCAGATTTGCTAAATGTTGCGTTGTTTGGTTTTACAGC